>NZ_JBBCIR010000006.1:0-134839 GCF_037189885.1 Paludisphaera sp. | reverse complement strand
CCGGGGGGTCGCGACGCACGCCGACGACTGCGTGTGGCCGCGGGGGCCCATCGCCTCGCCGGGGTCTTCCGGGTCCTCCCCCTCGGGCTCGTCGGGGAACCCCTCGACCTCGTCGTCGAGCGGCGTCGCGGCGGGATCCGGGCACCCCTCGTCCGGGGCGTCGGCCGTCGTCGTGACGGGCACCGTCGGCTCGGCCGCCCGCTCGCAGGCCGCGCGCGCCGACCCGGCCGGGACGGTCGAACCGTCATGTCCGGCGAGCGTCAGGCCGATCAGGCAGGCGAGCGAAAAGAGCATTCGGGAGGGCCCGGGGGCTTCGGGGCGACGCGGGGATTACAACAGTATAAGCGACAACTCCGCCCGATGTGGAGCCCGTTCCCCTCGCGGGTCTCGCCCGTCCCCTTCGCGGGGATGCCCGAAAGTTGGCTTCGTTCGTCGACCCCGGGAATCCCGGGTTTCTTCGTATCTCCCGTGCTAGTAATGGCTAGGGGCGTCGGAAAGTTGGCTTCGTTCGTCATTTTCGAAGTGGTTTCGCGAATCCCGCGGCCGGGCCTCCCCGACGCGCGTGGCGGGTCGATGATTCGAGGCGCGTTCCTCGCGGGGATCTGGGCGAGACGGGCGCGCGGCGGGCTCCTTCGGGCCGCGGGGCCTTGTGATACGGTCGGATTTTCAAAGAGCGGTACAATCAGTCGCTTGGTATGTTCCGCGGAGAAGGAGGCGGGATTTCAGGAATCTCCGCGAAATCGAAAACTTGCCCCTCGCCTGGAAGGGGAGTCGTGCCATGCGCGGTCGATCGATGAAGCCGTGGACGCTGGCCGTGGCGGTGCTGGGGGGCATCGGCGTCGTCATCCCGCTGCTCAACGGGGCCGTTCTCCCGCTTTCGCTGGCCGCGGGGCTGGCGGTCCTGGCGTTGATCCTGGGCGCGGGGTGGGCTCGCGTCCTACCCGGGATGACGCTGGTGGCGATCGTCGTGGCCGCCCATTGCGCGCCGGTCAAGTCGAGGGATGGACTGCCGAGTCGGCGGATCACGGTGCCGAAGGCCGTGATGACGTTGGCCGAGCTGCGCGATCCCCATGAGCACGGGCTCGACGGCATCCGGGCCCACCCGCCGTTGTATTTCCCACGGGGGCCGGACGTCGGGCCCGCGAGGTTCGACCACCTCACGGTCCACTTTCCGTCGACGGAGATGACCGTCCGGGAGTTCGTCCGGTCGATCGAGGGACAGACGCCGCTGCGACACGCCATCGGGACCTGCGGCACCGATGCCACGATCCTCGGGGGCTCCATCCCGATGGCGCTCGTGTTCAGCGAGCCGAGATCATGAAAGCCGGGTCGCGCCCCCGGGGGTCGGCCTCCGCGCTCAGCCCGGCTTGACGGCGACGAAGGTCAGGCCGGGGGTGAAGTGCTTGACCAGGGAGGCGGGGATCCGGGGCATGACGAGCCGGTAGATGCGGGATTGCCCTTCGAAGAAGCCGGGGCGTCGGCGCGCCTCTCGGATGGAAGCGGCGTCGGTCGGGACGTAGTGGCGGGGGAACCGCATCTCGGGGGCGGCCCAGAAGGAGCGGGGCGGCTTGAAGCCCTCCTCCTGGAGGATGGCGGAGAGCCCGTCGTGGGAGTGCAGCAGGCCGGCCAGGGCCCTCCCCCGGCCCAGTCGATCCCTCCAGGCCCGTCGGGTGAGGAATCGCGGCAGGGCGTTGCCGAACCGCATGTTCCCCATGTGCTCGTCCGGGCCCCCCTTGAGATAGTGGAGGGCGTAACGGTTCTTCGTCGAGAGGAGCAGGCGGCCGCCGGGCTTCAGGACGCGGAGGATCTCCGAGAGGACCCGCCGCTGGCCGGCCTCGTAATCCTCGGCGGCGGAGCGCCAGACGCACCACTCGAAGACGAGGTTGAAGAAGACGGCGTCGAACGTGCCGTCGGCGTAGGGGAGCCGGCACTGGTCGCCGCCGCAAGCGGAGGTGACGTTGGCGGCCCCCTCCTGGCGGCATCGCTCCGCCGTGAACTCGGCCTGCCCCGGCGAGATGTCGATCGCGTGGACGTGGCGCGCCCGCTTGGCCATCTCGACGGTGAAGGTCCCGAGCGACGCGCCGAAGTCGAGCGCGACGTCGTCCTTGGTCAGCTCCAGCAGGTCGAGGATCTTGAGCCGGCTCGGGTCGGTGACGTAGCGGAGCGAATACTCGTCCTCGAACATCTCGTCCAGCGCCTCGCGCCAGCCGACGCGGACGGCCGTCTCGTTGAGCCGGTCGAGGCGACCGGTGTTCTCCTCGTCGAGGGGCTCGTCGATCAGGAGGATCGGGATGCCGCGCCGAACCTCGTAGGTGGGGGCCTCGCCGCCGCTCGTCAGCCCCTCGCCGTCCGCCCGCAGGGGGGCGCCGGTTCGCGGGCAGATGTAGACATCCATTTCGGGTTGCGTGAACGTCGGTCGCATGCTTCGGCACCCCAAGCAATCGGATCCGGGCGGGGATCGGCCGGACCGCCGTGCTCGAATGGAAGATAGCCGGGCACGCGCCGTCATTCTAGCTGTAGTTGATAAAATCGACGCGGACGAGCGAGGGTCGGTCATGTTAGGCCGGAATTAATCTTATCATGTGGTTTAAGGCGTGTTCGGGATTGCGTGGTTGGCCCTCGCGGCCTTGATTGGATGGTCGGCGGGACGCATCGCGGGGCGGACCGGGACGGAGGCGGGCTCGGCCGAGGAGTCGCGGGGCCATGCGCGGGCCGGGTAGGTTTGGGGGCGGGGATTCCGTACAATGGCCGGACGATCCCCGGCCGCGCCGGGGCCGCTTCCGTCGGGCCCGAGTTAAGAAGCAAACATGGCGTTATTGAGCTTGCGCGGGGTGAGCCTGTCGTTCGGCGGGCCGAAGTTGCTGGACGGCGTGGATCTGTCGATCGAGGCCGGGGAGCGGGTCTGCCTCCTGGGCCGCAACGGCGAGGGGAAGTCGACGCTGCTGAAGCTCATCAGCGGCGAACTCGCCCCCGACGACGGGTCGATCCTCCGGCAGCAGGGCTTGCGGGTGGCCCGGCTGCTCCAGGACGTGCCGGCCGGGCACGGGGGGACCGTCGCCGAGGAGGTCGCCGACGGGCTCGCGCACGACGACCACGGCTTCGGCGGCGACGACCACCGCGTCCAGGCCGTCGTCTCCCGCGTGGGGCTCGACCCGGACGCGAAGTTCTCGGAGCTGTCGTCCGGCATGAAGCGCCGGGTGCTGCTCGCCCAGGCGATCGTCGACGAGCCCGACGTCCTGCTGCTGGACGAGCCGACGAACCACCTGGACGTCGAGTCGATCACCTGGCTGGAGAACTTCCTCCTGCGCTACTCGGGGACGATCGTCTTCGTCACCCACGACCGCGCGTTCCTCCGGAAGTTGGCGACGCGGATCGTCGAGCTGGACCGCGGCCGGCTGGCGGACTGGGCGTGCGACTACGACACGTTCCTCGTCCGCCGCGACCAGCTCCTCGCCGCCGAGTCCCGCGAGCGGGACCTCTTCGACAAGAAGCTGGCCGAGGAGGAGAAGTGGATCCGCAAGGGGATCGAGGCCCGCCGCACCCGGAACGAGGGCCGCGTCCGGGCGCTGGAGGCCATGCGGGTCGCCCACAAGCAGCGTCGCGAGCGCCAGGGGACCGCTCGAATCCAGGCGCAGGAGGCCGAGAAGTCCGGGATGCTCGTCATCGAGGCCGAGGACGTCGAGTTCGGCTACGGCGAGCGGACCATCATCCGGGACTTCTCCGCGACGATCGTCCGGGGGGACAAGGTGGGCATCCTCGGCCCCAACGGCGCGGGGAAGACTACGCTCCTGAGCCTGCTGCTGGGCCGGCTGGAGCCGCGCGCGGGGACGATCCGCCGGGGGACGAACCTGGAGATCTCGTACTTCGAGCAGCTCAAGTCGACGCTGGAGGACGAGAAGACCGTCCAGAAGAACGTCAGCGACTACGACACGGTGACGATCGACGGCCGCGAGCGCCACATCATGGGCTATTTGCAGGACTTCCTGTTCACGCCCGAACGCGCCCGGACGCTGGTGAAGTACCTCTCCGGCGGCGAGCGCAGCCGGCTCTTGCTGGCGAAGCTCTTCACGAAGCCCTCGAACATGCTGGTGCTGGACGAGCCGACGAACGACCTGGACCTGGAGACGCTGGAGCTGCTGGAATCGCTGCTGGTGGAGTACCAGGGGACCATCCTGATCGTCAGCCACGACCGCGCCTTCCTCAACGGCGTCGCCACGAGCGTCCTGGCCGTCGAGCCCGACGGCCGCGTGAAGGAGTACGAAGGGGGCTACGACGACTACCTCCGCCAGCGCGAGGCCTCGCCCCCCGCCGAGCCCAGGCCCGCCGCGCCTTCGAAGCCCGCCCCGGCCGCCGAGCCCCCCAGGGCGAAGCCCGTCAAGCTCTCCAACCTGGAGCGCAAGGAGCTGTCCACGCTCCCCGGCAGGATCGAGAAGCTGGAGGCCGACCTGGCCGCGCTGCACGAGTCGATGGCCGACCCCGGCTTCTACAAGCAGGACCGCGACGCCATCGCCCAGGCCAACGCCCGCCTCCAGGCCCTCGAGGCGGATCTCTCCGCCGCCTACGCCCGCTGGGAGGCGCTGGACGCGGTCGGGGGGTGATGGGATCATCGCGGGGCGGTCGAGGGGCCCGACGGTTGGGGGGGCGGCACGATGGAAACCGCGCGGATCGCGCAAGTTCTGGACGAGATGGGGACAATCCTGGAGGTGCGGGGGGAGAACCCGTTTCGGTGTCGCGCGTACCATAACGCGGCGCAGGCGCTGGGCGGGCTGCCCGGCGACCTTACGGAGATGATCGCCGACGGGAGCCTGGCCGACGTGCCGGGCATCGGCGAGACGCTGTACGCCAAGATCGTCCAGCTCGCCACCACCGGGCGATTGCCGGCCTACGACCAGCTCCGGGCCGAGACCCCGCCGGGGCTGCTGGCCCTCCTGCGCGTGCCGGGGATCGGGCCCAAGAAGATCAAGGCGCTGCGCGAGGCCCTCCACATCCAGAGCCTCGCCGACCTCCGCGCGGCGGCCGAGGCGGGGCAAATCGCCAAGGTGAAGGGGTTCGGCGCCAAGACCGAGGCCAACATCCTCGAAGGCATCGGCTTCCTGGAGACGACCGGCAACCGGATCCTCCAGAACGAGGCCCTGGCGATCGCCGCGCCGATCCTGGAGTTCGTCCGGGGTCGGAGGGGCGTCGTCCGGGCCGAGGCCTGCGGCAGCCTGCGCCGTCGCGCCGAGACCATCGGCGACATCGACGTCCTGTTCAGCTCCGACGACCCCGCCGCGGTCCTCGACGAGTTCGTGAAGCTCCCCCAGGTCGCCAAGATCCTCGGCCACGGCGGCACCAAGGCGAGCGTCCTGCTCCCGGCGTTCAAGACGGGTCAGTTCGTCCAGTGCGACGTCCGCGGCGTGGCCGACGACCAGTTCGCCTTCGCGCTGCACTACTTCACCGGCTCCAAGGCCCACAACATCGCCATGCGCAAGCGGGCCCTGGCGCGTGGGCTGTCGCTCAACGAGTACGCCCTGGCCGGCGTGAAGGACGAGACGAAGCGGGTCGAATGCCGCGACGAGGCCGAGCTGTTCCGGGCGCTCGACCTCCAGTACATCCCCCCCGAGATCCGCGAGGACTCCGGGGAGTTCGAGGCGGCCGAGGCCGGGACGCTGCCGAGGTTGATCGAGCCCGGCGACCTGACCGGCACGTTCCACTGCCACACCGACTGGAGCGACGGCGACGCCACGTTGGCGGAGATGGCCGAGGGCGCCCGGTCGCGCGGGATGCGATACCTGGGCATCGGCGACCACTCGAAGTCGCTGGCGATGGCCCGCGGGCTGACGGTCGACCGCGTCCGCGACCAGTGGAAGGCGATCGACGCCCTGAACGCCGGGTACGCCGGCGAGTTCCGCGTCTTCAAGGGGACCGAGTGCGACATCCTGGCCGACGGCTCGCTCGACTTCCCCGACGACGTGCTGGACGGGTTCGACTACGTCGTCGCCAGCGTCCATTCCCGCTTCAAGATGTCGAGGGCCGAGATGACCGACCGGATCATCAAGGCGGTCTCGCACCCGCGCGTCACCATGCTCGGCCACCCCACCGGCCGGCTGCTCCTGGCGCGGGCGCCCTACGAGGTGGACCTGGACGCCGTCATCGAGGCCGCGGCCGAGCACGGGACGATGATCGAGATCAACGCCAGCCCGTACCGCCTGGACATGGACGCGGTCCACTGCCGGCGGGCGAGCGAGAAGGGGGTGACGATCGTCATCAACCCGGACGCCCACTCGGTCGCCGGGCTGGACGACCTCGCGTTCGGCGTGAGCCTGGCCCGTCGGGCATGGCTGACGAAGGACGACGTCCTCAACACGGCCCCGGTCGACCGGGTGGCGAGCCGGCTGGAAGAGCTGCGCCGGCGGGGGTGAGCGGCGTCGCGGCGGTCCCCTCGGCCTTGTTGCCATGCAGGCCGGCCCTATAATCCAACAAGGCGAAGGAAGGACGGGCGTCGCGCGACGGACGGACGGCGCCCGATTCGCCTCTCTCCGCATGGATGCGACGGCCGGAGGACGGCCGAGGCCCCATACCGCCATCATCCATAAGGCAGCGAGGACGACCCATGGCCGCGACGAAACCCCTGCGGGATTCACGCATGCGATATTACACTGTCGAGGACGCCAACCGGGCGTTGCCCTACGTCCGGGCCATCGTCGCCGACATCGTCCGGCAATACGGCGTGGTCGAGGAGTTCCAGCAGCGGCTCGCCCGCCTCGGCCGCGAGCGGCGGCGGAACGCCGCGTCCGACGACCTCTACTCGGAGGAGCTGGCCCAGTTCCGCCGCGAGCTGGAGGCCGAGGAGGAGCGGCTGGAGACGTTCCACCAGGAGCTGAAGGCCCTGGGGGTGGAGCTTCGGAACGCCGACGGCCTCTGCGACTTCCCCAGCCAGATCGACGGCCGCGACGTCTACCTCTGCTGGCAGCTGGGCGAGCCGGCCGTCGAGCACTGGCACGAGCTCGACGGCGGGTTCGCCGGCCGTCGCCGCGTGGCCGACGCCGTCGACGCCGACCCGGCCCCGTCCTCCTGACTCGACCGATCCCGACATCCCCCGCGATACCCCCTCGCCCCGCGCGGTCGGCCCGACCTCGCGGGGCGAGTGCTTGAAGCGGGCGGCCGGATCCGGACAATAGGGCCGACGGCGGCGACGCCGCGACCTTCCGCCCCATTCCATCCCCGGGACGAATCCCTTGCATCGCGTGGTGACGATCGACGGCCCGGCCGGCGCGGGCAAGAGCACGGTGGCCCGGCTGCTGGCCGACCGCCTGGGCTGGCGATTCCTGGACACCGGCGCCATGTACCGCGTCGTGACCCTCGCCGCGCTGCGGGAGGGGGTCGACCTGGAGGACGCCGGGGCGCTCGACCGCCTGGCGGCGGGGCTCGACGCCTCGTTCCCCCCCGGCCTCGCGCTGCTGGGGGGGGAGGACGTCTCCGCCGCGATCCGGGACGTCGCCGTCACGCGCTTCTCGCGGTTCATCGCCGACTGCGCCCCGGTGCGGGCCCGGCTCGTCGGCTGGCAGCGGGCGTTCGCCGAGAGCGACGACGTGGTCACCGAGGGACGCGATCAGGGGACGATCGTCTTCCCGGACGCCTACCGCAAGTTCTTCGTCACGGCCTCCGACCACGAGCGCGCCCGCCGTCGGCATCGGGAGCTGGTCGCCAGGGGGCAGGACGCGACGCTGGAGGCGGTTTTGGCCGACCAGCGCGCCCGAGACGCCCGCGACGCCGGCCGCGCGATCGCCCCGATGCGCGCCGCCGACGACGCCGAGACCGTCGACACCACCGGCCTGTCGATCGAAGACGTGGTCGAACTCCTCCATCGGAAAGTCCGCCCCGCCCCATGAACGCCGACCCCCCCACCGACCAGACCCCCCCGACCGCCCCGACCCCCAAGCGCGACCGCCGCGAGCCGTCCGGGGCCGATCGATCGCCCCTCGCGCGGGCGTGGTATCGATCCGTGAAGGTCATCGCCTCGGGATGGTTCTCGCTCTACGGCGGCTGGCGGGCCTCCGGGGTCGAGAACATGCCGGAGGAGGGGGGGGCGATACTCGTCTCCAACCACGCCAGCTACCTGGACGTCTTCGTGCTGGGGCTGGGGGCGCGACGGCCCCTCAACTACGTGGCCCGGTCGACCCTGTTCGTCCCGGGCCTCGGGGCGTTCATCCGCTCGGTCGGCGGCTTCCCGATCCAGCGCGAGGGGATGGGGGCGTCGGGCATGAAGGAGACGCTCAAGCGGCTGCGCTCCGGCGGCGTCGTGGTCCTCTTCCCCGAGGGGACGCGCTCCCCCGACGGCGAGCTGGGCGAACTCAAGCCGGGCATCGCGCTGCTGGTCGCCCGCGCCGGCGTGCCGGTCGTCCCGGCGGGCGTCGCCGGGACGTACGAGGCGTGGCATCGCGGCCAACGCTTCCCCCGCCCGCGGCCGCTCCGGATCCACTTCGGCCCCCCCATCCTCCCCGCCGACCTGGAAGGGATGGAGCCCCGCGCCGTCACCGCCCTGATCCGCGACCGCATCGCCGAGTGCGTGGCCGTCGCCCGCCAGGAACTCCCCGGCGGCCGGGCGTAACCGCCGCGCGAGTTGGCTTCGTTCGCGCGCCGCCGTTTCCTGGTGGTCGTGGGTAAGTCATGTCGCGTTAGCGGTTTGCGGTCATGTGGGGTTGGCTTCGTTCGTCGTTTTCGAAGTGGTTTTTTCGCCCGACTCCAACGTTGTCGAGCGTGAAGCTCCGTCCCCTCTCCCGGCGGGCTGACGACCCGCCACTATTTCGGCGTTGGTTGTACCATGGATCGCCGTCCCTTCTTCCCTCGAGGGAGAAGGTGGCCGAAGGCCGGATGAGGGGGCGACCGGCGGCGTCCCTCGGGCAAGGCCCGCGCCACGAGAGACAGGCCCACGGCCCTGGGTCGCGCGCCCCCTCATCCGCCCCTCCGGGGCACCTTCTCCCACGAGGGGAGAAGGGGGGAGCCCGTGCGGCCATCGCCGAAAAAGTGGCGGGTCGTCAGCCCGCCGGGAGAGGGAACGATTTCGGATCGTGTCGCGCGATCGACACGGACCGTCGGCTCTCTCGCTGACTGCTTCCGGGTTGTCAAAGACCATCATCATCAAACAGACGCATGGTCCGCGGCGGGCCCGGGCGGATTTCAGGAATCTCGGAATTCGATCGAGATAAGGCCGTCGCGGGGGGTTGACGCCCCGCGATCGGGTTTCTTACCATGACTTCCCCCTGATATTGCGTCTCAATCGCGTCCGAGCCCACTCCCGCCGACGCCGCCCGTCCCAACTTCCCCGGAGACGACATTCATGCCGCGTTCGAGCCGACGAGGCTTCACGCTGATCGAGCTGCTGGTGGTGATCGCGATCATCGCGGTGCTGATCGCCCTGCTGTTGCCGGCCGTGCAGGCGGCGCGCGAGGCGGCCCGTCGGGCGCAGTGCTCGAACAACCTGAAGCAGATCGGGATCGCGTTCCATAACTACGCGGACGTCCACAACGGGTTCCCGCCCACGGCGTTCGGGGTCCCGGGGCCCAACCTCCAGATGATGGGGGGGTGGGCGGTCCAGATCCTCGGCTACATCGAGCAGCCGGCGGTGTACTCGGCGTATAACCAGTCGTTCGGCTTCTACATCGAGCCGAACCAGACGGCCGTCCGCACGGTGATCCCGACCTACGTCTGCCCGTCGACGCCGAGGGCGACGAACCCGGTGAACAACGTGCCGCGGTTCACCGGGTCGAACGGGACGCCCGACCCGAACCTCTACGCGGCGGCCGGCGACTACTTCACCGCGCGGTCCTTCGTCGACCCCTGGTTCCCCACGAATCAGCAGGTGGAGCACATCGGGGCGCTGGACCAGAAGCTGCACACGCCCCTGGCCGCGATCTCCGACGGCCTCTCCAACACGCTGCTCGTCTACGAGTGCGCCGGCAAGCCGGACTACTACCGCCGGGGGGGCAAGTTGGGCTTCACGTTCCCGCAACCGACCTCCCCGAACGCCACCGACCGCTGGTTCGCGCACGGGGCGTGGGCGGGATATATGAACATGCGGATCGTCAGCTTCACCGGCGATCAGTATCAGTACGACGGCCCCTGCGTCATCAACTGCCACAACGGCTGGAACGGGGTCTACTCGTTCCACCCCGGCGGCGTGGACGTCCTCTCCTGCGACGGCTCGGTCCGGTTCCTGAAGGAGTCGGCGGCCAAGTCGGTCATCAAGGGGTACGTCAGCCGGGCCGGGGGCGAAGTGCTGGACTCCTCGCAATGGTGAGCCCCGACCGGCCCCGCGCGGGGGGCGTCGCCTTCGGGCTGATCGTCGCGGCCTTCGTCCTCGGGTGCGGCGACGACGGGCCCGCCGGGCCGCCGCTCCATCCGGCGTCGGGCAAGGTGATCGTGGACGGCGAGCCGGCGTCCGGCGTGCTGGTCCGCCTCCGGCCGGCGGACGACCCCGACTCGCTGGACGCCCCCGTCCCGTTCGGCACGACCGACGACGAGGGCGTCTACGTCCTGGGGACGCGCGAGGCCGGCGACGGCGCGCCGGTCGGCCGGTACAAGGTCACCCTGTTCTGGCCCGACCGCCCGCTCGGCCTCCAGCCGGCCGAGGACCTGCTGGGGGGCGTGTACGCCGTGGCCGACCGCTCCACGCTGGAGGCCACGATCGCCGAGGGCGAGCAGGTCATCCCGCCGTTCGAGGTCGCCAAGTCGGCCGCCAGGCCGAAGAAGGCCCCCGCGCGCAAGAAGTCGTCCGTCGACCAGGACGGGCTGGAATAATCCGACCGTCGCCGCCCCGCGCTCCCTCGCATCCCCATCGGCCCTGAGCCTAGCCCGGAGCCCCCATGTTCCTCGCGACCCCCCTCTGCTTGCTTGCCATGGCCTTCTCGGACCCCGCCGCCCCGGCCGCGACGCCCCCCCCGACGATCCGATCGGCCGGGAGCGGGAACTGGTCCGACCCCGCCACCTGGGAAGGGGGGCAGGTCCCCGGCGAGGGTGCCCGCGTCCAGGTGAAGGCGGGCGACCAGGTCGTCTACGACGTGGCCGACGACCGGGTGATCCGCTCGATCCACGTCGCCGGGACGCTGGACTTCGCCCGCGACCGCGACACCCGCCTCGTCGTGGGGCTCATCAAGATCCAGGCCGGCGACGACGACTCGGAGAACGGATTCGACTGCGCGTTCCACGCCCCCGCGGCGATCGAGCCCGGCGACCCCCGGCCGACCCTCATCGTGGGGACCGCCGACGACCCGATCCCGGCCGGCAAGACGGCCGTGATCCGCCTGGCCTACGTCGAGGGGATGGACAAGGAGACCTGCCCCGCGATCGTGAATTGCGGCGGCCGGATGGAGTTCCATGGCGCGCCGATGCCGAAGACCTGGACGCGGCTCTCCCGCGAGGCCGGGCGCGGCGAGGCGGTCGTGATGGTGCCCCAGTCCGACGTGGTCGGCTGGAAGCCGGGCGACCAGATCCTCGTCGCCGGGACGACCCGCCAGGTCGGCTACAAGAACTCGCGCACGCACAGCGTCGCCGAGCGCCCCGCCACCGAGACGCGCCGGATCGCCAGGATCGCCCCCTATCGCGAGCTGGACGACCGGATGGTCCGCGTGTTCCTGGACGCCCCGCTGGAGAACGCCCACCGCGCCGAGGGGGCCTACCGGGCCGAGGTCGCGAACCTGAGCCGCAACGTGGTGATCGAGTCGGCCGACCCGGACGGCGTCCGCGGCCACACGATGTACCACCGGAACTCGTCCGGCTCGATCTCCTACGCCGAGTTCCGCCACCTGGGCAAGGAAGGGGTGCTCGGCAAGTACGCGCTCCACTTCCACCTGATCGGCGAGACCATGCGGGGCTCGTCGGTGATCGGGGCGTCGTTCTGGGACAGCAAGAACCGCTGGATCACGATCCACGGGGCGAGCTACCTGGTGGTCCGCGACTGCGTGGGCTACAAGTCGGTCGGGCACGGGTTCTTCCTGGAGGACGGGACGGAGACGCGCAACATCCTCGACGGCAACCTCGCCGTGATGGCCCTGCGCGGCAAGCCGCTGCCGGAGCAGGTGCTGCCGTTCGACCAGAACCTGGGCTCCGGATTCTGGTGGTCCAACAGCCTGAACTCGTTCACGAACAACTCGGCCGCGGAGTGCGACCAGGACGGGTATCGCTTCGAGGTCTTCGCGGGCGACGACTTCGACCCGGTCCTGCCCGTCCTCCAGCCCGACGGCCGCAAGAAGGCCGTCGACATCCGCGCGCTGCCCTTCATCCGGTTCGACGACAACGAGGCCCACTGCATGCGGTTCTTCGGGCTGAACCTGGGGGGCTTCAACGACGGCGGCGTCCCGCCGAAGCCCGGCGAGAAGCCCGAGCCCCGCGCCACGCGGCCCGCCGACGAGTACAAGCAGGAGGGGCGTCGTCGGATCGAGGACGTCGAGGGGGTCGGCCCGGACGCCAGGCACCCGTTCCGCATCCGCAACTTCCGGTCGTGGGACACGCACTGGGCGTTCCACGCCGGCTCCCCGTCGGTCCTGGCGGAGGGGATGGACTTCTTCGACTGCCAGTACGGCGTCTGGCGCAGCGTGATGGACCGCCACGAGTACGCCGGCCTGAAGATGGAGCGGATCGTCTCGCGCGGCATCTTCTTCCCCCGCCCCGGCCTGGCGAAGCCGGACGAGATGGTGCTCCTCAACCCGGTCGACGACCTGCCCCCCTCGACCGTGATCACGCACGTCCGCCGGAAGGATCGCCAAGATCCTTCCGGCCCGCTGGTGGTCCGTGGTTCGTGCGCCGACAACGGCGAGGTCGTCCGCGTCGTCGTCAACGAGATCGAGGCCCGCGCCCTGCGGCCGAACTTCGCCGAGTGGGAGGCGGAGATCCCCTCGGTCGGCGTCGCCCGCGTCGAGGCCCACGCCGAGGACGAGGCGGGGAACGTCGAGAAAACCCCCCACCGCCTCCCGCTCGACTCGACCGGCCTGGCCGCCCGCTGAGCATCGGGGCAAGCCATCCTAACGGCCTTCCCCCGTGGAGGGGGAAGGTGGCCCGAAGGGCCGGATGAGGGGGGGACGAGCGAGACGGCCGACGCGGTTCGGAAGGGCCCCCCAGGGCCGTCGGCCGGGCCGAGGTTCCGAACCCCGAGGCTCGGCAGGCAAGCTCCCCCTCATCTGACCGCTTCGCGGTCTGTCTTCCCCCTCCAGGGGGGAAGAGCGTTCGTACCGAACCATTTCGATGGCGACTCGCGAGGGCGGGGGGGGCGTCCTTGGGCGGTGCCGCGCGATGTGGTCTAATATCCGCGCACGGCGAACGTCCACGAACCCCCGCTTGGCTCCGGATCCGCTCCCATGACTCCCACCGCCTCCACGACCCGACCGATCGAGTTCAACCGTCGCGCCGCCCTGACCGGGATGGCCGGCGCGCTGGCCTTGGGGGGCCTGGCGACGGCCGCCGAGGAGGCGCCGTCGCCGGCGCCGGCCGCGCCGGGGCCGTTCATGCTGGGCCTGAACACGGCGACGATCCGCGGCCAGAAGCTGGGGATCGTGGAGATCGTCGACATCGTCTCGAAGGCCGGCTATCAGTGCCTGGAGCCGTGGCTCGACGAGATCAACCGCTACAAGGACGAAGGGGGCTCGCTGGAAGACCTGGGCAAGCGGATCCGGGACGCCGGGCTAACCGTCGAGAGCGCCATCGATTTCTTCGAGTGGGCCGCCGACGATCCCGAGCGGCGTCGCAAGGGGCTGGAGTCGGCCAGGCGGACGATGGACACGCTCCGGAAGATCGGCGCGAAGCGCGTGGCCGCGCCGGCCGCCGGCGTGACCGACGCGCCGGTGGAACTCCCTCGCCTGGCCGAGCGCTACCGCGCCGTGCTGGAGCTGGGCGACGAGTTCGGCGTCGTGCCGGCGGTCGAGGTCTGGGGCTTCTCGAAGACGCTCGGCAACCTGGCCGAGGCCGTGTACGTCGCCACCGCCGCCGGCCACCCGAAGGCGTGCGTCCTGCCCGACGTCTACCACCTGCATCGCGGCGGCTCGTCGTTCGAGGGCCTGAGGCTCGTGAACCCGGCGGCCATCCCGGCATTCCACCTCAACGACTATCCCGAGGTTCCCGACCCGTCCCAGCTCAACGACTCCGACCGCGTCTATCCCGGCGACGGCGTCGCGCCGATCCGCTGGATCCTGGAGACCATGGCCGCCGGCGGCTCCCCGATGATGCTCTCGCTGGAGCTGTTCAACAAGGAATACTGGGCGCAAGACCCCGCCGTCGTCGCCGCGACGGGCCTCCGCAAGATGCGGGAACTCGTCGATCCGATCCGCGTCCCCGCCCCCGCGGGGTCGTGACGCCGCTCCGAGCCGTTGCTCGGCCGGGCCCACGGCGGGCGATCGGGCAGGGGGGCCCGGCGGGCGACGCCACGATCGGCAACGACGCGTCACGGCCGTCGCCTTCCAGATCTACAACGTCGCCGACGCGTCCTGGCCGCCGGCCGTCGGGCCCGAGGCAGGCAGCCGTTCCGCCCGGACGAGCGGATCGGCTACTGGTTAAGACCGCGGCCGGTCCTCAGTAGGCGTCGGAGCTGATGACCTCGTCGCCCGCGACCGTGCCCAGGGCCCGCCAGGTCAGGCCGTTCATCGTCTCCTTGACGAAGCGGACGGACCCGTCGCCCAGCAGGGCGTTCACCCCGCCGGGGTGGTAGCTCCGGGAGCCGACGGCGGCGTAGGTCGGCCCGCCCCGGCCCTCGCTCATACCGGCGATGTTCACGTCGTCCTGGCGGTTGGGGCCGCCGGGGACCTGGAAGTTCGGCGGCCAGGCGGTCGTGAAGCCCGACTGGTGGACCACCCCCTCGACCCATTCGGTGTGGCCGTTGGTGTTGATGGCGCAGCCGCCGGCATACTCGGGGGCCGCCGTCAGCGGGTCGGCGTCCGGTCGCGGCACGTCGTTCGGGCCGACAACGCCCGACGGGCGGCAGTTGGACATCTGCGGCTGGTACGCCTTGACCTCGGCCGCGACGACGGTGTTGCTCAGGCCGTCGCGGAACTCGCCCAGCCGGCGGCTGCGGTTCGGCCCGAAGGCGCTGCGATTCTGCGCGCCGCCGAAGCCGCCCCAGACGAGCCAGTCGCCCATGGCGAAGCCGTAGTTGGTCACGCCGTATCGGCTGCCGTCGCCCCGCGGCCGGGGCTCGGGCCGGACTTCGCTCGGGCAGATGAAGGCCGTGACGACGGCCCCGGCCACGGTCGTGTTCTGAGGGGTGCTGTAGCTGAGGTTGAAGTTGATCGCGTCATACATCGCGGCCTGCTCGAGGTACGGCAGGACGCGGCCGTGGACGCTCCACGCCCCCCACCAGGTGACCGTCGAGCCGGAGCCGGACAGGACGACCTCGGGGGGCAGGGCCCCCACGCTACTCTCGTAGTTGGCCAGCCCCAGGCCGAGCTGCTTCAGGTTGTTCGTGCATTGCATACGCCTGGCGGCCTCGCGGGCGGCCTGGACGGCGGGGAGGAGCAGGGCGATCAGCACGGCGATGATGGCGATCACCACCAGAAGTTCGATCAGCGTGAATCCGCGAGCCTCGGCGCGAGCTCTCATGGAAAACCAACCCTTGGAAGCGTCAGGCCGAGTCGGTGGGAGTGTGACCGGCTCGGGCGGGGCGCGGCGTGAAATTGAGATTCAGTCTCGGCAGATCGGCAAGTATGGGGAGAGGTGGCGCGAACCGTCAATAGGGCGTCCGAAAAAGACGGATGACCACCGTTCATGGCCACCGCCGAGGTCATCCAGGCCCATGGACGGCGCGGCCATTGTAAGTCGATAGAAATTATAGGAATTAGCCTTGATCCTCCCGGCACGCGGTGGATAATCAACGGCCGGGGGCTTCCTCCGACGTAATCAAGCGCCGACCCGTCCACGGGAGGTGTCCGACGAGACCTGGCGCGAGGCCGACCATACGGGATGGAGGCCGCGCCGAGAGGTTGATGGACACATGGAGAGATTCTCGTTCGTCTCGCGTCGCGGCGACGTCCGCGGCTTCACGCTCATCGAATTGCTGGTGGTGATCGCCGTCATCGCAGTGCTGATCGCCCTGCTCCTGCCCGCCGTCCAGGCCGCCCGCGAGGCCGCCAGGCGGGCGCAGTGCTCGAACAACCTCAAGCAGATCGGCCTGGGGCTGCACAATTACCATAGCGCGTTCGATTCGTTCCCGCCGGGCGCGCTGTTCGGTCGTCGCGCCGACCTGACGCTGGGGAACAACCGCGACTTCTCCGCGCACGTCCGCCTGCTGGGCTTCACGGAGCAGCCGGCGCTCTACAACGCGGCGAATTTCGACCTGGCGTGCTTCAATGACGAGCACTACGGCAACCACGCCAACTCGACGACCACCACGACCCGGCTGGCGCTGATGCTCTGCCCGTCGTCGACGCCCCCGGGCTGGAACCATCAGGGCTCCGGGGCGCTTTTCAACTCGATGAGGGCGCCGGGGGGGAACTACTTCGCCTCGGTGGGGGCGACGCTGGAGTTCGCCGGCCATCAGCGCAACGGCCCGCCGAACGGCGTCTTCGAGTACGTCGGCGAGTTCGGCCGGAGCCACGGCCTCCGAGGGATCATCGACGGCGCCAGCAACACGATCGCCTTCGGCGAGTGGCGGACGGGGAGCGGCAACCCGAACGTGACGACCATCCCCACCGACATCGTCTTCCTGGGCTCGTTTCCGGCCGGCACCCAACGCGGCAACGGCTCGCTCGGGTCGCCGCAACTGACCCGCGAGACCTTCCTCGCCTGGGCTTCCCAGTGCTCGGCGGCGGCCAGGGATCGGAACGGCTATTACGGCAAGAGCACCACGCTGGGGCAGAACTGGTCGCTCGGCCTGGTGGCCTATTCGCTGGGGAACGTCCTGCTCCCGCCGAACCCGCGGCACCCCAACTGCTCGACCCACGCCACGGGCACGCTCCAGACGCCGGGGGTCTGGGGGCTCAGCAGCCTGCACCCGGGCGGGGCGAACGTCCTGCTGGCCGACGGCTCGGTCCGGTTCCTCAAGGACTCCGTCGACGTGGCCACGATCTGGGCCCTGGGGACGCGGGCCGGCGGCGAGATCGTCTCGTCCGACTCCTACTGACCGGCGCGGGGGCCGAGCGCCCCCGCCCGCTCGATCGATCGCTCGAACATCCCCGGAGATCCCGAACGTGATACGCCCGATCGCCCCGCGCGCGTCCGCGCGCCTCGTCGCCCCGCTGGTCGCCCTGCTCGTCGCCGGCTGCGGCGGCGAGGACGGCCCCCCGCGCGAGCCCGTCGGCGGCGTCGTGACGCTCGACGGCCGTCCCCTGGAGAGGGGGCTCATCACCTTCACGCCCGAGGCCGGCGGAGACCTGGTCGTCAGCGGCCTGGTCGTGGATGGGGAGTTCTCGCTCCCTCGATCCGAAGGCCCTGGCCTCGGCCGCCATCGCGTCGACGTCTGGTCGAAAAAGCCGACCGGCAAGACCTTGAAGGACCGCGCGGATCCCGAGAATCCCGTCGAGGAGACGGTGGAACTCGTCCCGCCGCGCTACAACCTCCGCTCCGAGCTGATGGCCGACGTGGAGCGGGGAGGGGAGAACCGATTTACATATGACCTCGCCGGGACCCGGGAGAAGGGGCCGGCGAGGAAGGTCGCCTCGCGACGCCCGTGACGGGCGGGGGGTGGACGAAACGGAGCCGGCCGGGGCCTCGGAGGGAGGCACCCCGGCCGGCTCGTTGAATCCGTCAGGGTCGCGGTGGGATCAATACTGGTCGGCGCCGACGATCTCGCCGCCGGCGCGGGTGCCGAGGGCCTGGAAGACGCCCTTCTGCTGGGTCGGGGCGTAGTTCCAGTCGCCACTGCTGCCGGAAGCCCCCTGGGCGGCCGGGTTCCAGGAGTTGACCGAGTTCTTGATGAACCGGACCGAGCCGTCGCAGAAGGCGAAGTTGGCGCCGCCGGAGTGGTTGCTGGCGGCCGTCATGCTGAAGTTATTCCCGCGGGGGAACTTCGGCGCGGGGGCGCCGGGGTTCAGGGTCTGGTCGGCCTGGCGGCTGTCCTTGAAGAAGTTGGGGGGGAAGAAGGTCGAGAAGCCGCAATCGCCCCAGTCGCCCGAGATGTACATGTTGGTCGTCCAGCGGGCGTTGTCGGCGGCGTTGACGGGGACGAGGCGGCTGTGGGCGTGCTCGCCGTAGAGGATCGTGTTGCTGGTGCCGTCGGTGATCCCGGCGATCCGGACCGGCGGGAAAGTGCTGGGGAAGCTGACGGAGTTCGGGGTGCCGGGCGTGCTGCCGCCGGTGTGGTTGAAGATGCCGTCGGACTGGGACAGCTTGGCGTCGTTCCAGCGATAGGCCAACGTCCCCATGTTCTGGGCGTAGCTGCTGTAGGTGAACGGCTGGTAAGAGTCGTCCCATCCCTGCGTGTCGGAGCCGAGATTCGGGGCGCGGAGGCCGGTCACGTCGTCGCTGGGGCACCAGAGGGTGTTCATCCCGGCGGCCGTCACGGTGCTGTTGGGGCCCAGCCAGATCGTCAGGTTCTGGTTGAACGCGTTCCAGATCGTCCCCCCCTCGTAGTACGCCAGGAGGGCGACGAACGCGCTGTAGTTCTGGCGCATGGCCGAGCCGGTGATGTCGCGGCCATTGCTGTCCCCCATGGGGAAGCTGCCGTTGGCGCTCTCATAGTTGTGGGTGGCCAGGCCGAGCTGCTTCAGGTTGTTGGTGCATTGCGCGCGACGGGCGGCCTCGCGGGCGGCCTGGACGGCCGGCAGCAGCAGGGCGATGAGGACGGCGATGATGGCGATGACCACCAGCAGCTCGATCAGCGTGAAGCCGCGGCGGTGGGCTGTCGGGACGGACGCGCGATTCATTGGGCGACCTCTCCGGGAGAACGGGCCATGAGACGATGAAACGGGTGAGAATCGGTGACAAGTGAACGGGAATCGGACGCGGTCAGGGCGCCCCGCCGGCCGCCTCGGCCTTGCGGCGCATCTCGCGCTTCTCGGCGATGCCCATGTCCTGGTCGGGGTTGCCCTTCCTCTTGCCCTTGGCCGCCTTGACCGGCTCCTCGGCGGTCGGGGTGGCGGCCGGGTCGGGCGTCGGGGGGCTGGCGGGGGGCGTCTCGCCGCAGCCCAGCGGCGCGCAGCAGAGGAGGACCAAGGTCGACGCCAGCACCGCGTCTTTCCATTCTCGACGGGAGAACATCGGATTCGGGACTCCAACGGGGTGGCGCGGGCGCGACGGACCACGGAATGTCGGCGCCGCGTCGCGCCGCGAACTCGATCGGCCCGCGACCGATCCCGCCCCTATCGCGCACGAACAAGGGCGGGCTCGACCGTGCCCATCGATCTTCCTGGAAGCCAGGCGAACAAGGATCGAACGATAGCAGACAAGCTTCGGCTCCCGCGAAGATGCCGCGGGGCCTGGAACGAACGTCCGAGATAACGAACGATGGTGATGCTAGCAACTCGCGCCCGGGATCTCTAATGGATTCCCGAAGGATCCGCGAAATTTCGGGATCCGGGCCGAGCGAGGCTCGCATGATTGCTTCGGACGCCGTCGCCGGCCCGCTCGACAGGAAGGTTTCGCGCCGCCCGATTCGCGGTCGGGGGAGGCGGGATGGGGCGATTCCGCCGGCCTCCCGCGGCCCGCCGCTTGCATGAGGGATCGTCAACCCTCCCTCGCGTACCTCCCACATGATGACGACATGGATATCTTGCCGCGTGAATTCTACGACCGGATGGCCGACGAGGTCGCGCCGGATCTCCTGGGGATGCACCTGGTCCGGACGATCGGCGACGAGGTGATGATCGGCCGCATCGTGGAGGCCGAGGCCTATCTGGGCCCGCACGACCTGGCGGCCCATGCGTCGAAGGGGCGCACGAAGCGGACGAGCGTCATGTTCGGCCCGCCGGGCCACGCCTACGTCTATCTCATCTACGGGATGCATCATTGCCTAAACGCCGTGGCGGGCCCGGGGGATCACGCCTCGGCCGTCCTGCTCCGCGCGGTGGAGCCGGTCTCGGGGATCGAGGGGGCGACCAACGGCCCGGGCCGACTCTGCCGGTCGATGAGGATCGACCTGTCCCTCTACGGCCACGACCTGACCGAGGGGGAGCTGGTGATCGCGAGGCCGCCGGAGGGGCCGGGGACGTTCGAGATCGAGCGGGGCCCTCGGGTCGGGGTCGACTACGCCAAGGACTGGGTGGACACGCCGCTGCGGTTCATGATCGCCGGCAACCCTTACGTCTCGCGGCGGTGACGCCGCTTGACGGCGCGGCCCGCTCGACGGCGCGCGCCGCGGTCGGCCATCCTATACGGCCTTCCCCCTGGAGGGGGAAGGTGGCCCGGAGGGCCGGATGAGTGGGAGCTGAGCGAGATGCTTTCCGGAGTTCGAAGGAGCCTGCCGGGGCCGTCGGCCCGCCCCAAGGTTGCGAAGTCCGAAGCCCCGCGGGCGGGCTCCCCCTCATCTGACCGCTTCGCGGTCTGTCTTCCCCCTCCAGGGGGGGAAGGCCGTCGCAAGAGTCGCTCTGGCGGTGGCCGATGATCCTCCTCTCGCGTTGTGAGCCAGCTTGACAGCGCGGGCGATCCGCTCGATGCTGGCGGCATGCGTATCGAACAGATCGACCTGGCCGTCGTCCGACTGCCGCTGATCCGCCCGTTCCAGACGAGTTCGAGCCGGAAGGCCCACCTGGATCACATCCTGGCGAGGGTCGTCGTCGACGGCGTCGAGGGATGGGGCGAGTGCGCCAGCCCGTCGGATCCGTTCTACTGCCCCGAGACCGTCGAGACCTGCTGGCACGTCCTGCACGACTTCCTCGGGCCGATGACCCTGGGCAAGCCCTGGGAGACCATCGAGGAATTGGTCGGCCTGTATGGCAAGGTGAAGGGGAACGGCTTCGCCCGCGCGGGGCTGGAGATGGCGTGCTGGGACGCCCTGGCCCGCTCGCGGAAGCAGCCGCTGCATCGCCTGCTGGGGGGGACGCGGTCGGAAGTCCTCTCGGGGGTGAGCCTGGGGATCGAGTCGGACGTCGGCGCGGTGTTCGAAAACATCGACCGGTATCTCGGCGAGGGATATCGGCGCGTCAAGCTGAAGATCGCCCCGGGCTGGGACGTCGACCTCGTCCGCCGGGTCCGCGAGCGTTACCCGGACCTGGCGCTCCAGGTCGACGCCAACTCGGCCTACACGCTGGACGACGTCGACCTGCTGAAGCAGCTGGACGACTTCGACCTGCTGCTGATCGAGCAACCCCTGGCGCACGACGACATCATCGACCACGCCAGGCTCCAGGCCGCGCTCAAGACGCCCGTCTGCCTGGACGAGAGCATCCACTCGGCCGACGACGCCCGCAAGGCGATCGACCTGGGGGCGTGCCGGGTGATCAACATCAAGGTGAGCCGAGTCGGCGGGCCGCTGGAGGCGCGCCGGATCCACGACGTCTGCGCCGCGAGGGGCGTCCCGGTCTGGTGCGGCGGGATGCACGAGTTCGGGATCGGCCGCGCGGCGAACGTGGCGGTGGCCAGCCTGCCGGGGTTCTCCCTCCCCGGCGACGTGTCCGGGTCGGACAAGTACTATCGCGAGGACGTCGTGGAGCCGCCGGTGCTGGCGACCCGGGGCGCGATCGCGATGTTCGAGGGGCCGGGCCTCGGCGTCGAGCCGGTCCCCGACCGGATCCGCAAGAACACCCTCCGCGCCGCGACCCTCCGCGCCGGCGCCTGACCCGAGCCCGCCATGAACCCCAACGCCGTCCGATCGTTCGTCGATGCCCGGCTGGAAGGCTACCTCGCCGAGCTGAAGGGGCTGGTGGAGCACGAGTCCCCCAGCGGCGACAAGCCGCGGCTGGACGCCCTCGCCGGCAAGATCGCCGCGCGTTGGGGGGGCCTCGGCGGCGTGGTCGAGCGCGTGGCCAACGAGGGGGGCGGCGACCACCTCGTCGGCCGGTTCCCCGGCCCGGCGGGCGAGAGGCCGGCGCTGGTGGTCGGCCACTTCGACACGGTGTGGCCCGTCGGCACGATCGACCGCATGCCGTTCCGTCGCGATGGGGGCCGCCTGCGCGGACCCGGCGTGTACGACATGAAGGCCAGCCTGGTCCTCGTCGCGGCGGCGTTCGAGGCGTTCGCCGCGCTCGGGCTGGCGCCCAGGCGGCCGGTGACGGTCGTGTTCACGTCCGACGAGGAGGTGGGGAGCACGACCTCGCGGGGGCTGATCGAGGCCCTGGCGCGCGAGAGCGCCCACGCGCTGGTGCTGGAGCCGCCGCTTGCCGACGGCTCCCTGAAGACGGCGCGGAAGGGGGTCGGCCGGTTCGCCGTGGAGGTCGAGGGCAGGGCGGCGCACGCGGGGGTCGCCCCGGAGCTGGGGGCGAGCGCCGTGGTCGAGCTGGCCCATCAGATCCTGAAGATCCATGCGCTCAACGACCCGGCCGCCGGGACGACGGTGAACGTCGGGACGGTGGCGGGGGGGACCACGCCGAACGTGGTGCCGGCGCGGGCCTGGGCCCAGGTCGACGCCCGCGCCGTGACGGCCGCGGGGGCCGAGGCGCTGGAGGTCGCGATGGCCGGCCTGGCCGCCGTCACGCCCGGGACGCGCGTGAAGGTCGCGGGCGGTTTCAACCGCCCCGCCATGGAGCGCACGCCCGCGATCGCCGCCCTGTTCGAGAGGGCGCGGGGTGTCGGGGAGGCGCTCGGCCTGGCGCTGACGGAAGGCGCGACCGGCGGCGGCAGCGACGGCAACTTCACCGCGGCGGCCGGCGCGCCGACGCTCGACGGCCTGGGGGCGCTCGGCGGCGGCGCCCACGCCGACGACGAGCACGTCCTGGTCGACACGATCCCCGAGCGGGCGGCGCTGCTGGCCGCGCTCCTGATGGAAATCTGAAACCGTGTACCCGCGAGAGAACGTGGACATGTCGAGCCTCCGACGCGTGCTGGAAGGGGGCGTCGTCCTGCGACGCGCCGAGACCCCCGAGGACTACCGCGCCTGCCAGAAGGCCCAGCGCGAGGCGTGGGGGCTGCAGGACGACGGGTACGTCATCCCGGTCGCGACGATGGTCGGCGCGAACCTCCACGGCGGGCTGGTGCTGGGGGCGTTCGAGCCCGACGGCGCGGCGGTCGGGATGTCGTTCGGGTTTTTGGGGAGGGTGGAGGGGCGGACGTGCCTCTACTCTCAGCTCACCGGGGTCGTGCCGGGCCGGCAGTCGCTGGGGCTGGGGCGGGAGATGAAGCTGCTCCAGCGCGACTTCGCCCGCGCCGAGGGGCTGTCGGCGATCGCCTGGGCGTTCGACCCGCTCCAGTCGGGCAACGCCCGATTCAACCTCGCGCGGCTGGGGGCCCGCGTCCGCCGCTACGTCGACGACATGTACGGGCCCCGGACCGACGCCCTCAACGCGGGCGTCCCGACCGACCGCGTCATCGCCGAGTGGGACACGACGGGGGACCCCCGGCCGATCGAGGAGCCCGGGGACGCGCCGAGCCTGATCGTGACGCGCGGCGGCCTGCCCGTCGCCGTCCCCGCGCCGGCCGGGGACCTGCTCTGGCTCCCGATCCCGCGCGACGTCGCCAACCTGCGCCGCGACGCGCCGGAGCTGTCCGAGGCCTGGCGCAAGGCCGTCCGCCAGGCGATGACCGCCGCCTTCGCCGCCGGCTACGAGGCCGCGGGCTTCCTCCGCGAAGACGAGCCCCGCTGCGGCTACATCCTCCGGAGGCGCGACGCGGATTGACGGGCGGGCGGGCGGGCGGGCATGATCGAACCGGTCGGGCGATCGCCCCTCGACGCCCACGAATCTCCTCTCTCCACGGGCGAGGTCATGGCCAGTCCATCACAAGCGGAGTCGACGGCGCGAGGCGCGGGCGGGGGCCGGAAGGGCCGTCGCTGGGCGGTCCCGGCCGTGCTCGCGGCGATCGCCCTGGCGGCGGTCGCGGCCTACGCGGCGTTCGCCTCGCGCGCGCCGGACGACCCCGACCTGCTCTGGGCCGAGGCGCAGGCGGCCCTCCGCCAGGACCGCGTCGACGAGGCCGGCCGGCTCCTCGACCGGATCGCCGCCGCCCGCCCCCCCCGGGACGAGGATTGGATGCTGCGGGGGCAGGTGGAGGTCGCGCGGGGGCATCCCGACGAGGCGATCGCCGCCCTGGCCGAGATCCCCGACTCCAGCCGATACGCCCCGACGGCCCGGCTCCTCGCCGGCCAGGTCGAGCTGAGGCGGGACCGCGCGCGGCACGCCGAGGCCCTGCTGCGCGAGGCGATCCGGCTGGACCCCGGCATGGCCCAGGCCCGTCGCGAGCTGATCTTCATCCTGGGGATGCAGCTGCGGCGCAAGGAGCTGAACGAGCAGTTCGCGGCGCTCTCGGAGGTCACGACCCTCCAGTTCGAGAACCTGTTCCACTGGGGCCTCATGCGAAGCTGCCTGTGGGAGCCGGGCGAGGTCGCCCAGACGCTCGGCAACTACCTGGAGGCCGACCCCGACGACCTGGAGTCGCGCCTCGCCCTGGCGGACAACAACCGCCGGCTCGGGCTGTACGAGGAGGCCGAGGAGGTGCTGGAGCCGGTCCCCGCCGACGACCCCCGCGCCCTGGCCCTGCGGGTCAACATCCTGATGGACCGTCGCGAGGAGGACCGGGCCGAGGAGCTGCTGGAGCAGGGCCCCCCCGACGACCCCGAGCTGGCCCGCCTCCGCGGCCGCTCGGCGCTCGCCCGCCGCGACGGCGCCGCGGCCCTCCGCTATTTCCGGATCGCCTACGAGCACGACCCGGCCAATCGCGACGCCGTCTTCGGCCTGATCCATGCATATGAGTTGCTCGGGCGGCCCGAGGAGGCCGTCCCCCTCCGCCGCGAGGCGGAGGCGCTGGAGGCGTTCAACTCGCTCATCCAGCGGATGTCCACCCCCGGCGGTCGCGAGGATCCCGACATCATCGAGAAAGCCGCCCGCGCCTGCGCCCGCGCCGGCTTCATCCCCGAGGCCCGAGCCTGGCTCAACCTCGCCATCGCCCGCGATCCGCTGGACGCCGCGGCGCAGCAGTCGCTTTATCGTTTCAACGAGCAGCACCCCCCGGAACGGCGGGACCGGCCCGCGGGGGGGCGATGAGGATAGGCGGGCGGGAGGGACTTCGGCCGCCGGCACGAGACTTGCATTTAAGCTCAGCCGCCTGACGGCGGGGGGACCACAATGGATATCGATACGAAGGACGGGACGGGCGACGATCGTCACGTCCTGATCATCGACGACAACGAGGATCTCGCCCTTTCGCAGGCGGCCCTCCTGAGATATTACGGCTGTCGCGTCGAGGTCGCGCACGACGGGCGGGAGGGGTTGCGGCTGGCGACCCAGCGCGCCTTCGACGTGGTGTTCGTCGACATCGGCCTGCCGATCATGTCGGGATATGACGTGGCGCGGGCGATCCGATCGGCCCTGGACGACCCGCCTGTCCTGCTGGCGCAGACGGCGTACGGCCAGCCGGAGGACGTCCGGAAGTCGTGCGAGGCCGGGTTCGACGCCCACCTCGTCAAGCCAGTCGACCCGAGCGAGGTCGTGCGGTTCGCGCTCGACGGGCCGCGGGCCCTGAACCGCCCGCTCTCGATGCCGGACGACGGGTCCTCGAAGTCGATCTGGAACTTCCGCCACTCGGCCTGAGCGTCGCCGACTCCGGACCGATCCTCGCCCTCCCCATCTCCCCCCTCGGCGAGCAATCCGAAACGATTCGTCGCGAGCCGCGACGCGCGGGGCGTCCGTCCCCGCGCGTCGCGGCCGGGATGCGCCCCGTTGCCGGCGCGATGGCGCGCCGGTTAGGATCGTGCGACCCCATCGCCCCGCCCCGCGGGGCTTTCCCGTCGCTCCTCAAAGATCGAGGGCCGCCCATGAGCCTCGCCCCGCCGTCGCCGACGTCGTCGCCGCGGATCGTCTCGATGGACCAGTTCCGCGGCTACACCGTCGCGGGGATGTTCCTGGTGAACTTCGTGGGGGGGCTCAAGGCGCTCCCGGAGGTCATCAAGCATCACGACCATTACTTCAGCTATGCCGACACCATCATGCCGGCGTTCCTCTTCGCGGCCGGGTTCTCCTACCGGCTGTCGGTGGTGAAGCGGCTGCAAAAGGCCGGATCGGTCGGGTATGGGCGGTTCCTCTGGCGGTGCCTGGCGCTCGTCCTGATCTCGATGGTGATGTACGGCGCGGAGGATTTCGGCGTCGGCAAGTGGGAGGAGCTGTCCGAGGCGCCGGGCAAGTTCCTGCTCGGGATCCTCAAGGCGGATCTGTGGGAGACGCTGGCGATCATCGGCGTGGCCCAAATCCTGATCATGCCGGTGATCGCGGCCGGCTTCCGAACGCGGCTTTGGACGGCCGTCGCGTTCATGGCGATCGCGCTGGGGCTGGCGTACTCCTTCAACGTCTTCTTCATCTACGGCCTCCCGAACTGGGTGGACGACCTACTGGGGATCACCGGCAAGGGGGCGTGGGACGGCGGCCTGTTCGGGCCGTTGAGTTGGGCCGTGCCGATGCTGTTCGGGACGCTGGTGTATGACGTCATGATCGCGCATCCCCCCATGGTCGCGGCGAGGAAGCTGCTGACCTGGGGGCTGGTGCTCTCGGCGCTCGGGTACGGGCTCAACGGGCTGGCGACCCTGTACGACACTCGGCACGGGTCGGTCGAGGTCGCCGGGAAGGACGTGGCGGCCTCGCCGGTGGTCCCGCCGTTCGCGAACGCCTCGGGCCGGTCGGTCGCGTCGCTGATCCCGACGCCGCCGTTCGTCCAGCCGCCGCCGAAGGACGTCCTGCCGGTGAACTACTGGCAGGTGAACAAGAAGCTGGTGAGCCTGCCGTTCGTGCTGCTCTCCGGCGGGCTGGCGATCGCGATGTATGCCCTGTTCATCCCGGCCTGCGACGTCGCCGGGAAGCGGCTCGGCCTGTTCGGGACCCTGGGCATGAACCCGCTGGCCGCCTACGTCATCCACCACTACGTCGCGGGGGCCGTCCGGGGAGTGACGCCCAAGGACTCCCCGCTGTGGTACTGCCTGATCGCCCTGGCGGTCTTCTACGTCATCTCCTACATGTTCGTCCGCTCCCTGGAGAAGCGCGACATCTACCTCAGGCTCTGAGGTCGGAGACCCCTCGATCGCCGAGGGCGCGGTTAGGCGCTCTCGGCGGGGGAGGGGGCGACGCGAGCCGGCGGGTCGGTCGCCGGTCGGGGCTTCTGGCGTCGGCGTTCGTCCAGGGTGAGGCAGGCGGGGATGAGGATCAGGTTGCCCAGGGTGCTGCCGCCGGTGGCGACGGCCACCATCGTCCCGAAGTTGACGAAGGGCTCGAACTCGCTGGAGCGCAGGGCGAGGAAGCCGATCGCCACGGCCAGGCTGGAGAGGAGCACCCCCGGCCCGGAGACGGCGTAGCTGGCGAACAGGCTGCGGCGGAAGCCGCGAGACCGTCGCAGGCGCTGGTACTGGATGAGGCAGTGGAAGGTGTCGTCCACCGAGAGGCCCAGGGCGACGCTCGCCACGAGGGCGGTGGCGATGTCCAGCTTGATCGACATCCAGCCCATCAGGCCCAGCACTAGGGCCACGGAGATGAGCGTCGGCAGGAGGGCGAGCACGGCGAGCTTGAGGTTGCGGAACGCCAGGGCGAGCATGGCCAGGATGCCGAACGCCGACCAGGCGAACGTCCCCCACTGGGTCGCGACCACCCCCTCGGTCGTCTTGGTCATCAGGTACGAAAGGCCGGTCAGGCCGGCCTCGGGGCCGAACTCGGCGCGGGCGGCGGCCTCGGCGCTCCGGAAGATGGCGGTCTTCACGTCGGCGGGCTGCTGCTCCAGCAGGCGGACGACGATCCGGGCCTCCTTCGCCTCGGGGTTCCAGAAGGTGTCCATCAGCTCCGCCTGGGGAGACGCCGCGATCAGGTCGAGCTTGCCGGCCAGCACCCGGGCGCGGGCCTCGGCGTCGAGCGCGGCGATGCGGCCGTCGGGGTCGAGGACCGTCGCGAGGGAGAGGACCCGCCCGACCGCGCCGGGGCGCTCGGGGGCCAGGCCCCGGATCGCCTCCTCCACGCGCGCCAGGCCGGCGACGGCGTCGGCGTCCAGGCCCGAGGCCAGCGGGACGACGAGGTCGACCACGCCGATCCCGCCCAGCTTCGACTCGACCGCCTTGTAGTCGCGCACCACGCGCGTCTCGGGCCGGAACAGGTTGATGTAGTTCGTCTCGTAGGTCAGCCGGAAGATCCCCAGCGACAGCGGCAGGGCGAGGAGCGCGACGCCGGCGACCACCGCGACGGGGCGGCGATGGACGGCCAGCGTCAGCCGGTCCATGGCCGCGGCGACGCGCGATCGCGAGCCCTGGCGGACGGGCAGCTCCATCGGGAACGGCGGGAACATGGCGACCGGCGCCAGGACCATCACCAGCACCGCGGCGGTGAGCGTGCAGGCGCCCAGGATCGCCCCGAACTGGCGGATCGGCACCACGTCGCTGGTCATCAGCGCGATGTAGCCGATCGCGCCGGTGACCGCCGTCCAGAAGATCGGCGTGGAGACCTTCCGCAGCGTGACGAGCGCCGCGTCGCGCGGGGGGAGCTTGCGGCGGTTGTCGCGGAAATGGATCGCCAGGTGGCTCGCCGCGGGCATCGTCAGGACGATGATCTGGGCCACCAGCGGCCCGCCGGAGAGGGACAGCCGGATGTTGAGGCGGTGAAGGAGGGTCTCGGTCGCCAGCCAGACCGTCCAGCCGGAGACCATGGGGACGATCGCCCACCAGACGCTGCGGACGGCCGTGAGCATCACCAGCGCGATGAGGACCATCCCCACCGCGGCCAGGCGACGGCCGTCGATCTCGATGGCGGCGAAGCCGTCGGCCAGCAGGACGGGGGGGCCGACGACCGCCGGGGCCGCCAGGCCGTGGCGAGCGGCGAAGGCGTCGGCCCGGTCGCGCAGCTCCTTCACCGTGGCGATCACGTCGTGCTCGGCCGTCCTCCGCAGCCGGGCCACGACCGCCGTGGACGTGGCCGAGCCGTCGATGAGCGTGCCGACGAACATGGGGTGCGCCGTCAGCCGGTCGCGGATCGCGGCCAGGCGCGGGGCGTCGACCGAGCGGACCGCGCCGCCGACGGTCATGCTGTTCGACTTCAGGTCGATGTTCTCGACCGCCCGTCGCGCCGCGTCCATGGCCGCCTTGCGGGCGAACGCCGGGAGCCTGTCCAGGGCCAGCAGCGCGTCGTCGAGCGCCCAGGCCAGCGGCATGGCGTCGATCGACTCCACCCCCCGGACCCCCGGGATCTCGGAAGGGGCGACGGCCGCCGCCAGCTCCGCGGCGCGGTCCATCCCGGCGGGGGTGACGACGTCCGGGTCGTCGTAGGCGATGAAGACGACGTTGTCGTCCCCGAACGTGGCCGACGACGCCTGATACGCCTTCAGGTCCGGGTCGTCGTCCGCGAAGAACGACGCGATGGACTGCTCGTACCGGACATGCTCGCCGAACGCGACCAGGTACGCCAGCAAGGCCAGCACGCCCGCCCCGACGACGTAACGCGACCGCAGCAAGAATTCGAACACGGGGCGCGACGTCCTTCCCGATGGTGGATCCCGACGGCCCCATCCCTGTCGCGGCCGCCGTCAATGGCGGTCCAGTTTACCGATTTTAGGGGCCCGGGAGAACCGACGGGTCGGTCATTGCGCCGAGGGGATGATTCGGAGGGATCGGTTGCGTTTCAGGCGGATGATGGAAAAATCCCGGCGATCTAGCGTGAAGACGACGCGGATCCGCTCCCGCTCGGCCAGATACGCGATTGAGGCATCGGCGAGTTGGAGCCCGATATCCTCGTAGCGGCTCATGATCCTGGCGATGGGGGCCATGTCTTCCGTGTCGAGGGCGAGAAGCCGGAACAGGCCGGCGGCGTGGGCTTCCTGGATGTGATCGAAGGGACGCGGTTGCCCTCGGAGGAGCCAGGCGGCTTCCGTCAACACCGGCCAGCATGTCAGCAAGGGAGGGGAGAGCGAGGCCAACGTCTTAACGCAAAGCTGGTGGTAGGCGTCTCGAGAGGCCAGGAGCGCGACCAGGGGGCCGGTGTCCAGGAGGACGGAGCCTTCAACCACCGCCGCCGAATCCTTCCATGTGAGCCGGGTTGGTGCTGAGGTCGGCGGGGGTGTCCTGGTAGACGCCGAGGATCCCCAGCCGCCGCGCGATGTCGTGGCAGGTCTCCGTAGGCTTGAGGCGTTCGAGGTGTTCGCGCACGGCTTCGCGAGCGAGGTCGGAAGGGCTGACCCCGGCGGCTTTCGCCTCGGCCTCCAGGCGGCGCTTGAGGGCGGGGTCGACTCGGAAGCTGATTCGGTCCATGGCCCGGTCCCTCCCCAAATGGCGCGGCCGCGCCTGGACTGTCAGCCTATCGGACCTCGTCGGGATCGGTCAAGCGTCGCGCGTGGTCACGACTCCAGCATGCTCCGCGCCAGGTCGTAGACGCTGTAGCCGGCGACGGCGGTGATGGCGAGGAAGGCGAGCCAGGTGAGGGCGCCGCTGAGTTTGGAGGCGGCGACGCGGGGGTCGACGTCGCGGCGGGACAGGTAGATGGTCGAGCCGGCGATCAGGGGGAGCATCAGGCCCTGGGCGATGCCGCCGGCCTTCACCAGGCCCAGCGGCTCGCGGACGGCGTAGTACAACCCCAGGGCGATGGCCGGGTAGATGACGGAGAACACCTTCACGGCGCGGACGCGGGCTGCGTCGTCGGCGGGGCGCCAGACGCCGGCGACGTTCAGGAAGTCGACGCTCATCCGGGCGTTGGCGGCGGTCGCGACGTACAGCGTCTTGAACAGGACGGCCCACGCCCCCAGCAGGAAGGCCACGCGCACGCCCCCCCGGAGCGGGGCCAGCGGCGTCCCCTCCAGCGGGCCGAGGTACATCGACGCCAGGATCGGCAGCATCTGGGAGCCTTCGGGGTGCAGCCCCTGGGGGTGGAGCACCGCCGCCCCCAGCATGTAGAAGGCGACCGTCGCGATCGTGAAGACGGCCATGCTCACCCAGGCGTCGAGCTGCATCACCCGCGTCCAGCCCCGGGCGCGGCCGACCCACGCGGAGTCGTCCCCCCCCGCGGGCCTGGGGCCGACCGACCTCGCGTAGCCCTTCTCGATGCACCAGTAAGGGTAGGCGACCAACTCCGTCGCCCCGACGCCCGTGATCCCGAACGCCGAGAACGCCAGCCCCACCGCCCCCACCGGCAGCGCGAACGTGAAGCCCGAGGCCACCTCCGACCAGCCGAAGCCGAACCGCGTCCACTGCAGCACCGCGACGGCCGCGACCGTGAACAGCGTCACCGCCGCCACCATGATCGTCGTGATCCGCTCCAGCCGCTTGTAGCCGCCGGAGAGCAGCAGCGCCGTGGCGGCGATCGTCGTGAGCGCCGCCCAGAGGTACTCGTGGCGCGACCGGAAGAACTCGCCCCACGTCGGCACGATCGCGCCGATCGCGCCGGCCATGGCCTCGGACGCGGATGGGAACGCCATGTGCGCCGCCTGGCCCACCAGGCCCTCCATCGCGCCGATCTGCGCCTGGGTGGCCAGCATCATGACCAGCCAGAGCCAGCAGATCCACGAGGCCCCCAGCCGCGGCCCCGGCATGTCGTCGAAGGCCGCCAGCGTCGTCTTGCCGCGCGTCAGCGCGTACCGGCCCAGCTCGATCTGGACGAAGACCTTGACCACGCAACTGAAGAGGATCAGCCACAGCAGCGTGAAGCCCGCCTTCGCCCCCAGGCCGGTCGTGGCGATCAGCTCGCCGGTGCCGACGATCGCCGCGGCGACGACCAGGCCCGGCCCGACCCTCCCGAGCGCGCCTAGCAGCGTCTTCGGCGCCTCCTCGACGGCGTCGGCCGGCCGGGCGTAGAGGTCTTCGGCTTCATCGCGCGCTCGTTCGTCCATCGATCCCGGCTCCCGTCCGAATCACCTCGTCCGCCCTAGCGGGCCCCATCCTAAAGGCGCGCGCCGGCCGACGCCACCGCCCCGCGGCCGTGGCCGCGAACCGGCGCGCGTGGAGTCTCGGCAACATGCCCGGGACCGTCCCGGCGCGCGGCCTAGCGTTCTCTCGGGAGGTCGCCATGGGGAGCGGCCGGGAACCGGGACGACCCAGGAGGCCACGCGACCACCATGATCGCCGTGAACCAATCGCCGCGCCGGGGCCCTCGCCCGGCGTGCCCCGACGCCCTCGGGACGGCCCTGTCCATCGCGACGCATCCGCTCGACCCGCCCACCTGGCACGGCCCCCCGGGGATCAGCGAGGTCCCGACGAGCATCCCCGAGCCCCACGCCAGGGCGGGCGGGTCGCAGCTCCGGCCGTTCCAGCGGATCGGCCCCTATCGCCTGATCGTCCGCCTCGGCCGGGGCGCGCAGGGGGAGGTCTGGAAGGCGGTGGGCGAGATGGGCCCCGGCTTCGTGGCCCTGAAGATCCTCACGCCCGGCCTCTCGATCAACCCTCGCCGCCTGGCCCAGTTCCGCCGCGAGGCCGAGCGCGGCGCGCGGCTCGTCGGGCCGTCGCTGCTGCGCGTGGCCGACGCCGGCGAGGCCGACGGCTGTTTCTACATGGCCATGCCCTACGTCGAGGCCGTCACGCTCCAGGACGTCGTCCGCGAGCGCCGGCTCCATCGCATGGGCGACGACCCCGACCCCGTACACCCCCTCGTCGAGATGGAGGACCCGGCCTATTACCTGGAGACGACGCGGATCATGGCGGGCGTCGCGAGGGCGCTCCACCGCGTCCACGTCCACCGGGTCGCGCACCGCGACGTCAAGCCGGGCAACATCCTGCTGGAGCGCCGGGCGCCCTTCGGCGCGTTCCTCTGCGACCTGGGGCTGGGCCGCGACCTGGACCACGCGACGGTCGACCAGATGCGCGACGGCGCGGGCACGCTCCTGTACATGGCCCCGGAGCGGCTGCTGAAGGCCCCGGCCGACGAGGTCCTGGCCGACGTCTACTCGATGGGCGCCACGGCGTTCGAGGCCCTGACGCTCGGGCGACGGCTGGAGACGATCCGCGGCGTGCCGACGCCGGCGCTCCCGCCGATGCTCGCCCGCGCCCGCCCGCGCGCCCCTCGGGAGGTCGACCCGAACCTCCCCGCGAGCCTGGAAGTCGTGCTGCTGCGGGCCCTGGAGCGGGCGCCGGGAGACCGCCACCGATCGGCCGGCGAGCTGGCCGACGACCTGGAGGCGGCCATCCCGCGGGCCCGCCGGGAGCTAGGGCTTGGCGACCCGCCTCGCCCTCACGTCCTCGACCGTCGGCGCCATCGCGCCGCGCGACGCGAGGTCCGGTAGACTGGCGGCGGGAGGACCGCCGGCCATGCGCGAGACCGCCGGCCCCCCCTGCCTGGCCATCCACGGCCTGGGGGGCGGGCCCTATGAACTCCAGCCCCTGACCGAAGCCCTCCGCGCCGCGGGCCGCCGCGTGGAGGCCGTAACGCTCCCCGGCCACGACGGCCCCGGCCCCGTCATGCCCGCGTCGACGTGGCCCGAATGGGTCGCCGCCGTCGAGGCGCGCGTCGACGAGATCGCCCGCGATCGGCCGCCGGTCCTGATCGGCTTCTCCACCGGGGCGACCATCGCGCTCCACGTGGCGAGCCGACGGCCCGTCGACCGGCTGGTCCTCGTCGCGCCGTTCCTGGCGATCCGATACACCGGCCGGTTCTCGCCGCTCGCCTCGGCGGCGGTCCGGGCGCTCGCTCGCCTCCTCCCCGACATCCCCCGCCGTCGCCCGGCGGTCCGCGACCGCGAGGCCCGCCGCCGCCTCGCGGCTCTCGACCGCTTCCGCACCTTCAGCCTCCCCGCCGCGGCGTCGGCGCTCGACCTGATCGGGGCCGTCACGCCCGAGTTGGGCCGGATCGAGGCGCCGACGCTGATCGTCCAGGGGAGGCGCGACACCGTCGTCGAGCCCTCCCGCGCGGCGTGGCTCCTGGGCCGCCTGGGCTCGCGCGACAAGCGGCTCGTCATCCTCGACCGCTGCGACCACCTGGCCGCCCACGACCACGACCGCGACCGCCTGGTCGCCGAGGTCCTCGCCTTCCTGGGGGGCGCGGAGCCCTAGCGGCCCGCTGGCGGCACGTCGGCGTCGCCGGTAAGCTCTGGGGGCGGGGCCGACGGCCGGCTCGCATCGAGAGGCGGGGGAATTGACGCATGGGCATGATTAGGTGGCGTGGTCTGACGATCCTCGCGCTGGCGCTCACGGTGGCCTGGCCCCGGGCGACGGCCGCCGACGAGGCCCCGGCCGACGTGGTCCTCGCCGGGGGCACGGTCGTCGACGGCACGGGCTCGCCCGGGGCGAGGGCGGACGTCGCGATCAAGGGGGATCGGATCGTCGCCGTGGGCGACCTGTCCGGCATGGCCCGCGCGCGGACCGTCGACGCGACCGGGCTGGTCGTCGCGCCGGGGTTCATCGACCTGCACACGCACTCCGATAGCGGCATCGTCGGCGGGCAGTCGCGGCTGAACCTCAACTACATCGCCCAGGGCGTCACCACGATCGTCACCGGCAACTGCGGCTCCGGGCCGATCGACGTCGAGGCGTACCTCGGGCGCGTCGACCGCGCCGGCGCGGGGTCGAACGTCGTCCACCTGCTCCCGCACGGCGCGCTCCGGCGCGAGGTGATGGGCGTGGAGGACCGCGAGCCGACGGCCGAGGAGATGGCCCGCCTCAAGGCCCTGGCGACGAAGGCGATGGACGCCGGCGCGTGGGGGATGTCGACGGGCCTGATCTACGTCCCCAGCCGCTACGCCCGGACCGAGGAGCTGGTCGAGCTGGCGACGCTCGTCCACGGATACGGCGGCATCTACGCCAGCCACATCCGCGACGAGGGGAGCGGCCTGCTACGCGCGGTCGACGAAGCCCTGACGATCGGCGAGCGGTCGGGCGCGCCGGTCCACGTCTCCCACCTGAAGGCCGGCGGCCGGTCGAACTGGGGCAAGACGGCCGACGCGTTGGAGCGGATCGCCGCCGCCCGCGCCTCCGGTCGCGTCGCCACGGCCGACCAGTATCCATACGTCGCGTCGAGCACGTCGCTGGGGGCGATGGTCGTCCCGCACTGGGCCGTCAGCCTGAGCAAGGAGGAGTTCGCGAAGCTGGCCGACGACCCGGAGAAGGGGGCGGAGCTGCGGCGAGAGATCCAGCGGTCGCTCGACGGGCGCGACGGCGGCGCGGCGATCCGACTGGCCCGCTACGCTCCGAAGCCCTCTCGCGTGGGGAAGGACCTGGCAACGATCGCGAAGGAGGAGGGGACGACCCCGCTGGAGATCGTCCTGGACATCCAGCGCAACGGCGGGACCCAGGCGATCAATTTCAGCATGAGCGAGGACGAGGTGCGCGAGGTGATGAAGTCGGACCTCGTCGCGACCGCCTCCGACGGCGGCGCCCGGGGCGCGCCCGACGACACCCGCCCGCACCCGCGCTCGTTCGGGACGTTCGCCCGCAAGATCCGCTACGCCTTGGATGATCGCGTCATCACGCTTGAGCACGCCATCCGCTCCGGCTCCGGCCTGCCGGCCGCGATCCTGGGGCTGGTCGACCGCGGCGTGATCCGGCCGGGGGCCTACGCGGACGTCGTCGCCTTCGACCCGGAGACCTTCCGCGACAAGGCGACGTTCGACGACCCGCAGCAGTACGCCGAGGGGATGAAGCACGTCTTCGTCAACGGCGTCGCCGTGATCTCCGACGGCGTCCTCCCCCCGTTCCCGGCGAAGGACGACAAGCTCCCCGGCCGCGCCCTGAGGCTCAAGAAGGATGGCCCGGCCGACCTGGTGCTGATCCCCGGCCGGATCTGGACGGGAGACCGGGCGAACCCCTGGGCCGAGGCCCTCGCCGCGCGCGGCGGCGAGATCGTCGCCGTCGGCTCGCGCGACGAAACGATGCGCTGGAAGGGGCCGTCCACGCGCGTCGTCGAGGCCCCCGGCGCGCTGGCGACGCCCGGCCTCGTGGACGCGCACGGGCATATCGAGATGCTCGGCGCCAGCTTCCTCCAGCTGGACCTGCGCGGCGTGGCGTCCCTCGACGAGGTCGCGGCGAGAGTCAAGGAGCGCGCCGCCGCGCTGCCGCCGGACGCCTGGATCCTGGGGGCGAGCTGGGACCAGAGCCTCTGGCCCGGCGAGGCCTATCCCGACGCCGCCGTGCTCGACGCCGCCGCGCCGGGGCGTCCGGTCTGGCTGGCTCGCGTGGACGGCCACGCGGGCTGGGCCAGCACCGAGGCGATGAAGCGAGCCAAGGTCGACGCGGCGACCCAGCCGCCGTCGGACGGCCAGATCCATCGCGGCCCCGACGGCAACCCCACCGGGATCTTCATCGACGGCGCGATGGGGCTGATCGACCGCGTGGTCCCGCCCCCCTCGCGCGAGGAGGTCCGCGCGCGGATCCTCGCCGCCCAGGACCACATCCTGGCGCGTGGGCTCACCGGGGTCCACGACGCGGGCGTCCCGAGGCGCGTCGCCGAGGTCTTCGACGAGCTGGACCGCGAGGGGCTGCTGAAGCTTCGCTGTTACGCGATGACCTCGCCGCCGGGCGGCAAGGAGGCCGAGGCGCTGGCGACGCCGCCGGCCGATAGGCCGGCCGGGAGCCGGTTCGAGATGCGCGGGGCCAAGCTGTTCATCGACGGCGCGATGGGCTCCAGCGGCGCCCTGCTGTTCGAGCCCTACGCCGACGACCCGACCAACAAGGGGCTCCTCCTGATCGACCCGGCGACGCTGGAGGCCGCGACCGTCGCCGGGCTCAAGAACGGCTGGCAGGTGGCCGTCCACGCGATCGGCGACCGGGGCAACGCGCTGGTTTTGGACGCCTTCGCCGCCGCGCGGAAGGCCGTGCCCGAGGCGACCGACCCGCGATTGCGGATTGAGCACGCGCAGGTGGTGCGCCGGGAGGACGTCGCCCGGTTCGCCGAGCTGGGCGTGATCGCGTCGATGCAGCCCTCGCACGCCAGCGACGACATGCGCTGGGCCGACGCCCGGCTTGGCCCCGGCCGGGTCGACGGCGCCTACGCGTGGCGTTGGTTCCTCGACGGAGGCGTCCGCGTGGCGTTCGGCAGCGACTTCCCGGTCGAGGTGGTTGACCCCCAATGGGGCCTCTACGCCGCCGTCACGCGCCAGGACCGCGAGGGCCGTCCCGTCGACGGCTGGCACCCCGACCAGCGCATGAGCCTGGAGGAAACCCTCCGCGCCTTCACCGCCGAGCCCGCGTTCGCCGCCTTCGCGGAAGACCGCCAGGGCGTCCTCAAGCCCGGCCTCCGCGCCGACGTCACCGTCTTCGACCGCGACCTGTTCAGCGTCCCGCCGGCCGAGATCCTCGAATCGAAGGTCCGCTGCACCGTCGTCGACGGCGAGGTGGTCTTCGATTCGGCCCGGCCGTAAGGGCAGCCGATCCCGCGTCGTGGGGAAGCTGGCGACGAGCATAACGACAAGAGTCCCTTCTCCCCCCGTGGGAGAAGGTGCCCCGGAGGGGCGGATGAGGGGGCGCGAGCGGAGGCCGTGGGGATCCCCCTCATCCGGCCTTCGGCCACCTTCTCCCACGAGGGGAGAAAGAAGGATGGACGGCTCCTCGGCGATGCTTTCGACGGAGTGCCACCAGGGGAGAAGTGGGCAGGCGGTCTTCCCCGCCGCGGGGTTCAATGGAGCGGATAACCCCGCGTCCTCAGCCGGGCGTCAGCGAGGACGCGGCCAGGCGGCGGGTGACCTCGGCGGCGACGGCCTCGGTGAAGGTGGCGGTCGTCTCCTGGCCGCCGAGGTCGCGGGTGCGGGTCCCCTGGCGGAGCAGGCCGAGCGTGGAGTTCTTCACGGCCTGGCCCAGCGCGATCTCGCCGATCTGGTACAGCAGCATGGAGAAGGCGAGGAAGATGGCCGTGGGGTTGGCCAGGCCCTTGCCGGCGATGTCCGGCGCGGTGCCGTGGGCGGCGTCGAACAGGGCGACGCGGACGACGGCCGAGGCGTCGAACGCCAGGTTCGCGCTGGCGCCGATGCCGAGCGAGCCGGCCAGGCCGCAGGCCATGTCGGAGAGGAAGTCGCCGTACTCGTTGAGCACCAGGACGATCTGGAACTTCTCCGGCGCCATGATGACCTTGCCGAGCATGGCGTCGAACAGCTCGACGTTGTGCGGGACCTCGGGGAACTGGTCGGAGATCTCGTCGGCGACCTTCTCGAACAGGCCGTCGGTCGCCTTCTGGATCGTGTACTTGGACGAGCTGGTGACGCGCTTGCCCGTCTTCCGCGCCAGGTTGAAGGCGTAGCGGGCGGCCTCGCGGACGGGCCGGCGCTCGACGATGCGCAGGCTGACGGCGCCGTCCTCGCCGATCATGCGGCCGGGGTCGTCGTAGGTGCCGCCGGTGGCGATGCGGACGATGTCCAGGTCCAGCTCGCGGCGGAAATTCGTGGGCACGCCGGGGATGGTGTAGACCGGCCGGTGGATGACCGAGAGGTCCAGCCGCCGCCGGAGCACGGCGTTGGGGCTCTCCTCGGTCGTCGCCGTGGGATGCTTCAGCGCGACCTTCGTGTCGAGGATCGTCTCGACCGCCTCGTCATAGATCGCCATCCCGCGCGCCCGCCGGCTGTCGACCCGCAGGTCGACCGGGATGAACTCCAGGCGGACGGGGAGCGACTCGGCCAGGCGGTGGACCGCCGCCGAAAGCTCGGCCCCGATGCCGTCGCCGAGCAGCTCCGTGACGCGATAGGACGGGCGGTTCATCGACTTCCTCTCTCGACGCGAGTACCCCGGCCAGCTCCCCCGACGGAGCGGGCGGACCGCTTCATTATAAGCTGGTAGGGCCTCGTGACGAGGGAGCAGGGGCCGGATCGCCGCCGTTCGGGCCGCCGCGCGGGCTGGATGGCGACCCAGCCCGCGGGACGAATCGAAGGGATGACGGGGGCCGCCTCAGCGGCCCAGGCCGAGGCGGGCGCGGTGATAGGCCAGGCGGTCGGTCGGGCTCATCTTGCCGAAGTCGGGGCGGCCGTCGGCGGTGACGGCGAACGACGGGGCGCCGTGCTCGTTCTCGCGCGACGGGCGCGATTCCGTCACCAGCGGCTTCGACGGGACGTGCCAGCCGTTGCCGCTGGCGGCCCCGTTCGTCGAGGCATGGCCATTCGTCGAGGCATGCCCGTTCGTCGAGGCATGGCCGTTGGCCGAGGGCTTCGCCGCGTGGATCGACGGCGCGGGGGCGGGCGCCTGGGGCGTGGGCGCCGGCGACGGCGGGACCGTCACCATGTTGCCGCCGCCGTAGCTCATCGACTGCGTCGTGAGCTTCAGGTCGTCCTCAAGCGTCCGCAGGGGGGTGGTCCCCAGCTTGCCGAGGACGGCGTGGTAGGCCTTCACGGCGTCGACCGGCTTGATGAGGCCGTCGACGATCAGGCGGAGGAACTGCACGAACGCGAGCTGATTCTCCGCGTTGTTGATCTTCCGCCCGTAGAGCGCGACCCTCGCGCCGTGCTTCTGGGCGTCGTGCAGGAGCTGGAAGGCGTCGAGCGTGGTCCCGGAGGAGCCGCCGAGGATGCCGACGATGAGGTGGGGGTCGAAGCGGACCAGCTCCTCCATCGCCTTCGGCCCGTGGTAGACGATCTTGAGGAAGACCGGACGCCCCGCCGGGGCGACCCCCGCCAGCATCCGGGTGATCATGTCGTTCAGGTAGAACGGCAAGGTCTCGGGCGCGAGGCCGGTGGGGACGTTGGGGTCGAAGACCTCCAGGAAGTAGCGGAATCCCTTGCGCTCGGCCTCCTCGCGGAAGGCGTGGAAGCGCTCCAGCGTCTCCAGGTCGCGGCGCAGGTCGTTGTTGAAGGTGACGCTGTAGAGGCCCAGGTTCGCCCCCAGCGAGCGCTCCTCGGGCTTGCAGTCCAGGTGGCCGCACATCGCGTGGTCGAGGCTGGCGGTGCGGAAGGGCCGCGCGGCCTCCGCGGCGTAGGACGAGCCGCGCGCCAGGAAGATGTCGGTCGTGTCGTTGGCGCGGATGGCGGGCGTGACGGGCGAGCCCTCGAACAGCCGTTCGGCCAGCGTCAACGCATAATTCGAGCTGGCCGACATGAGCATGATGTCGACCAGCTCTTGCTTGGTGATCAGCCGCATCTGCTGGCGGTATTCCTCCAGCGTCTTGAAGCGGACCTCGCCGGCGTGCAGCTCGGGCGACTGCCCGGGGGCGCCGAGGCCCGTGGCCATGTCGGCGTCCTTGGCGTCGGCGAGGATGAACTCGCGGCAATTGTGCGGGTCGGCGTGGATCGCGGCCAGCTTCCGATCGAGCGACTTCTGCATCTCAGCGGCCCCCCAGGCCCAGCCCATGACCGTGTTACTTGGACGAGCCGTTCAGAGCGGCCATCACCTGGTCGGTGATCGACTTGACGACGGCCTCGACGTCCGCGCCGGCGGCCTGGCCGTTCGCGGCGGCGTTCGCGGCGGGGAACTCGGCGCGGCCCGTGGAGCAGCCGCAGGTGGAGGTCTCGCCGGCCTGGGCGGCCTGCTCCATCAGCTTGGGGTGGATGAAGACGCGCGGCTCGGGGGAGAAGTCGCCGTAGCCCTCGCGGAACAGGCTGTTGCCGCAGAGGTCGCAGTTCTCCAGCCCGCGGGTCAGCCGGGGGTCGGGGATGTTCAGCTTGGGCTTCAGGTTGATCAGCTCGGCCGCCTTGTCGTCGCCGTAGTAGTTCACCCGGCCGAGCTGCTTGGCCAGCAGCAGGATGCGGCAGTAAGCGTCGATGATCTCGGTCTTGAAGTAGGCGTCCTCAAGGTCCGTGCCGAGCGTCAGCGTGCCGTGGTTGGCCAGCAGGATCGTCTCGGTGTCCTTGACGTAGGGGAGGATGGTGTCGGCGAAGGCCTGGCCGCCCGGGGTCTCATACGGGGCGATGGCGACCTCGCCGAGGAACACCTCGATCTCCGGCAGGACGCACTTCGGGATCGGCTCGCGGGCGACGGCGAAGGCCGTGGCGTGCGGCGGGTGGCAGTGGACGCAGGAGCGGAGGTCCGGCCGGGCCTTGAGCGCCGTGAGGTGCAGCAGCATCTCGCTGGAGCGCTTGCGCTTGCCGGAGATCTGCTTGCCGTCCATGTCGATGATGCACAGGTCGTCGGGCTTCATGAAGCCCTTGGAGACGCGCGTCGGCGTGCAGAGGACGCGGTCCTCGCTCAGCCGGTAGCTGATGTTGCCGTCGTTGGCCGCCGCGAAGCCCTTGTTGTAGATCCGGCGGCCGATCTCGCACATCTGCTCCCGCAGCTTCCACTCGTTCTGGACGCTCATGGCCGCTCTCCTCGCTCCGCGTTGGACAGAAGGATGGTTTCGTGAAGATCCGCTTGTATGCCTAGAATGAGATCCGGTCGATGAGGCACGCGCAGTAGGCATCGACCGGGGTGAGCGTTTTGCCGAAGGGGTTGGCCGCCTCGCCCCCCTCGCTGAGCCCGACCAGGCCGCCGACGTCGACGCCGAGGCGGTCGTAGGCCACCAGCTCCTCGCCCCGGTCGGGCGCCCCGTCGCGGAGCGCGGCCAGGGGCATGGGCCTGACGATGGGGAAGCGGGCGCCCAGGAGGCTCGGGTGCGCTCGCGAAAGGGTCACGCGGCCGATCACCTCGACGATCCTCACGGCGTCCCTCCCATCCGGCCGGCGAACGGGTCGCGCGGGGCTCCCGCCCGGCGGAACGCGGTCGCGAGCTGCTTGATCCAGGCGATCGACTTCCCCGACGGGTCGACCACGATCAGGTTGGCCCCCAGCGACCCGGTGGCGCGGTGGACGTCGGCCGGCTCGCCGGCGAACGCGGCGCGGACGCCCTGCGACTGGCAGGCGCGCCAGACGGCCGTCGGGCCGTCGGCGGTGACCAGCACCGCGCCCCGGCCCTCGCCGGCGCCCAGCCAGGCGACCGCGGCGTCGACGTCGGGCTCCAGCTCGCTCCAGCCCCCGGCGTCCTCCAGCAGCGACCGCCGCAGCGCGGCGAGCCAGCCGGGGCCGGGCTCGATCGCGAAGGCCCACTCGCCCCGGGCCGCCGCGGCGACCTCCGCCACCCCGGCGAGATGGATCGTGACGCCCCTCTTCTTGAGGAGGTCGCGGGCCAGGGGGGTGATCACGGTCCCGGCGGCGACGCGGATCGTCGCCCCCGGCGCGACGGCCTCGGCGTGCTTCTGCCCGAACAGGCGATCGGCGAAGACGGCGGGTTGAGTCGGCGTCGGCGTCTGGAACGGCGTCGGCGCCTGGAACGGCGTCGGGGGGAGGGTGGCGACGCGGGCGATCGTCGGCGACGCGACGCGCGCCGGGCCGAACATCTCGGCGAGCACGGCGCGGACGGCCTCCTCGACGGCGCGGATGGGGTCGACGGCGCGCGTCGGGGCGAAGCCGGCCGGGAAGAGTCCCGGGGCCGTGCCCTGTCGCGTCCTGTCGAATCCGGTCCACGCCTGCGTCATCGCGATCGTCCCGCCTTCTCTCTCTCTCGGGTCAAAGGTCGTCGGGGAGGCCCATCACGCTCCAGCGTCCGGGGGTGTCGCGGCCGAGCATCGACCGCAGGATGGCGCCGTCGCTGGTGAGCAGGACGCGGTCCCCCTTGCGGGCGCCGAGCCGGTCGAAGGCCAGGACGGGCTCGCCGTCGGGCCGGCCCCCGGCCCCTTCGAGCTGGACGACCAGGAGCCGTTCCTTCTCGAAGGTCGGGTGCTTGACGGTGGAGGTCGCCGTGGCGACCACGCGGCCGAGCTGCATCGGGCCTACTCCGTGCCGGGGTCCGGCTCAGGCGAACCGGAAGCCGCCGGCGAGGGCCGTCCGACGCTGGCGGGTGAAGGTCAGGGGGGTGGTCACGCCCTCGCCGGTCGGGCCGGCGATGGAGAAGGACGGCGGCGCCGCGCCGCCGAGGCCCGACAGGGACGAGCCGTTGACGACGAAGATGGTGCAGTCCATCACCCGGCCCATCTTGCCCATCACGGCCACGTCGCGCGAGTGCAGGACGGCGGTGTGGCCGTAGCCGTGCTCGCTGGCGTGGGCCCACTGGATCGCCCGGTCGACGTCTGGTGCCTTGACGAAGGGGATGAACGGCATCATCTGCTCCTCCTGGACGAACGGGTGGTCGGCCCCGGTCTCGCCGTAGAGGATTTGCGTGGTCGCGGGGATCTTCACCCCGGCGTGCGCCGCGAGGATGGCCGGGTCCTTGCCCACCAGCTCCTTGCGGACGTGCGGCTTGCCGTCGGAGCCGGTCTCGAAGGCGGCGTTGGTCAGCGAGTCGACCTGCGCGGCCGTCAGGCGGAAGGCCTGATGCCTCGGCATCGTCTCCATCAGCTTGTCGAAGATGGAGGCGACGGCGAAGACCTGCTTCTCGCCGATGCAGAGCAGGTTGTTGTCGAACGCCGCGCCCTCGACGATGGACTTCGCGGCGAGGTCCAGGCAGGCGGTCGGGTCGACGACGACCGGCGGGTTGCCGGGGCCGGCGACGATCGCCCGGCGCCGGCTCGACAGCGCCGCGCGGGCGACGGCCGGGCCGCCGGTGACGACGAGGAGCCGGACCTTGGGGCTGGCGAACAGGTCGTTGGCCGTCTCGATCGTCGGCGGGTCGATGATCGTCAGCAGGTTCTCCAGGCCGGTCGCCTCGGCGATGGCCTTGTTGAACTTCCGGACGCCCAGCGCCGCGATGGCGCGGCCGGAGGGGTGGGCGTTGAAGACGACCGTGTTGCCGGCGGCCAGCATGTTGATGGCGTTGGCGGCGAGGGTCGGCAGGCTGTGCGTGACCGGCGTGATCGAGCCGATGACGCCGAAGGGCGTGTAGTCGGTGAACGTGACGCCGTCGTCGCCGGTGGCGTTGTCGGTGCGGAGGTACTCCACGCCGGGGATCGCCGGGATCGAGCCCCTCAGCTTGGCGATCTTGTGATCGAGCCGGCCGATCTTGGTCTCTTCCAGCTCCAGCCGGCCCAGCTCGTCGGCCTGCTCGACGCAGATCTTCCGGATGACGGCGATCGCCTTCCGGCGGTCCTCCAGCGGGCGGTCGCGGAAGGCCTTGAAGGCGGACTCGGCGGCCGTCGTGGCGCCCTCGACCGTCGAGAAGACGCCGAGGTCGCCGCCCGACGGGGCCTTCGCCGCGACGGAGCCGTTGCCGTTGCCGTTGGTCGGCGCCCCGCCGGTCCCCATCTGGGTGAGGACCTGCTGGACCACGTTTCGGATCAGATCTTCTGTGGTTTGCATGACGGACACCGGGTTTCCTGGGCTGGGTCGAGGTCCAAGCGGCGGTCTTGATTCGGGGAGGGGGTCAGCCCTCGTCGCGGGCCGAGAAGACGACGCGGCCACGGACGTCGACGGTGTCGACCAGGCCGATGACCACGGCGTCGATGGGGAGCTTCTCGGTCTCGGGCGTGAGGCGGGCGCTGGAGCCCTGGCAGACGAGCACCATCTCGCCGACGCCCGCCCCCAGCGAGTCGACGACGACGAAGGTGCGCCCGGTGGGGACCAGGCGGTCGGCCTCCTTCTCGTCCACCCGGTAGGGCTCGACGATCAGGAGCTTGCGGCCGGTCATCGAGGCGACCTTCTGGGTCGCCACCAGGCTCCCCGTCACGCGGGCCAGGAACATCGGCTAGGGGTCCCGTGGGTTGGGGGTGGGGTTCGGGGTCGGGCCGGTCGTCAGGCGCCGCCCGGCTGGCCGGACGTCAGCAGCTCCTTCGACTGGCGGGCGACCACCAGCTCCTCGTTGGTCGGCACGGTCCAGATCTGGACGCGCGACTTCTCGGAGGAGATCCGGCGCTCGGCGGGGCCGGCGGCGTTGAGCGCCGGGTCCAGCTCGATCCCGAACCAGTCGAGGTCCGCCAGCGTCTTCGACCGGATCAGCGAGGAGTTCTCGCCGATGCCGCCCGTGAAGACGATCGCGTCGGCCCCGTTCAGCTCCAGGAGGTAGGCCCCCAGGTAGTGGCGGATGGCCGCGATGAAGACGTCGAGCGCGAGCTGGGCGGAGACGTCGCCGGCGGAGGCGGCGGCCTCCACGTCGCGGACGTCGTTCTTGCCGCAGATCCCCAGCAGGCCGGACTTGTCGGCCAGGGTCGCCAGGATCTCCTCCAGGCCCAGGCCGGTCTCCCGCATGATGGCCGGGATGGCGAACACGTCGAAGTCGCCGGCGCGGTTGTTCTGCGGCAGCCCGCTCTGCGGGCTCATGCCCAGGCTGCAGCCCACCGAGACGCCGTCGCGGATCGCGGTCAGGGACGAGCTGCCCCCCAGGTGGCACGAGATCACCTTGAGGTCGTCGCGGCCCAGCAGCTCGGCGATCCGCCAGGAGATGTAGCGGTGGCTCGCGCCGTGGAAGCCCCAGCGGCGGATCCCCAGGGTGGTCGACCACTCCTCGGGGATGGCGTAGCGCTGGGAGGCCTCCGGGATGGTCCGGTGGAAGCCGGTCTCGTACGCGGCGACCAGCGGGAGATCCGGGAACCGCTCCCGCAGGCCCCGCATCGCCTTGACGTAGGGGGGGTTGTGCGCGGGGGCGACGTCGTTGTACGCCTCCATCGCCCGCAGGACCGCCTCGTCGACGAGCTGGACGCCGGTCAGGTTGCGGGCGTGGACCGCCTTGAACCCGATCGCCGAGACCTCCGAGGGGTCGGCGAGGACGCCGATCTCCGGGTCGACGAGCTGGTCGAGGCAGATCTGGACCGCGTCGCCGTGGTCGGCGACCGTCCGCGTCGTCTCGACCTCGCCCCGGGCCGTCTTGCAGGCGACGCGGGACGAGGGGGAGCCGATGCGGTCGATCGCGCCTCGGGCCAGGACCGGCTCGGCCGGGTCGTCCAGGTCGAAGAGTCGGTACTTGAAGCTGGTGCTGCCCAGGTTGGCGACGAGGACTTTCATCTTAGCGGGTGGCCCCCAGGTAGGCGCGGACGACGGCGGCCCCGGGCCGCGGGATGACGTGGGAGGCGCGCAGGTCGCCGGAGCGGGCGGCGGCCTCGGCCCCGGCCTCGACGGCGGCGCGGACGCTGCTGACGTCGCCCCGGACCATCACCGCGACGACGCCGCCGTCGAGCTTGATGATCGGGCTGGCCAGCTCCACGGCCGCCGCCTTGAGCATGGCGTCGACCGCGTTGATCAGGCAGACCAGGCCCATCGTCTCGATGAGGCCCAGCGCTTGGCCGTTCATGGGATTCGGCTCCGTGGTTCGGGTGGTCGGTCTGTGCGGGGGGAGCCGGGGCTCAGCCCAGGAACGTGCGGAGGACCGCGGCGTCCGGGCGGGGGATGACGTGGGCGCTGACCAGCTCGCCCACGCGGCTCGCGGCCTCGGCCCCGGCCTCGACGGCGGCGCGGACGCTGCCGACGTCGCCCCGGACCAGCGTCGTGATGAACGAACCGCCGACCTGGACCTTGCCGGCCAGGGTCACGTTCGCCGCCTTGAGCATCGCGTCGGTGGCCTCGACCACGCCCACGAGCCCCTTGGTCTCGATCAGTCCCAGCGCCTCGCCGTTCATCCCCAGGCTCCTGTTGCTCCCGCGGTTCGCGGGCTTCTGGACGGTGGCCATCTCGATCGACTCCCTTCGGCTCAGGAGCCGGAGCCCTTCGGCCCGGACGGGGCCGCGGGGGCCGCCTTGGCGAAGGAGAGGACGCCGCCGAGGTCCTCGTGCGGGCGGGGGATCACCTGGACGCTGACGACCTCGCCGATCCGGCTGGCCGCCGCCGCGCCGGCGTCGACCGCCGCCTTGACCGCCGCCACGTCGCCGGCCACGAACGCCGTGACCAGGCCGCTGCCGACCTTGTCCCAGCCGACCAGCTCGACGTTCGCCGCCTTCAGCATCGCGTCGCTCGCTTCGACGAGCGCCACGAACCCCTTGGTTTCGATCATTCCGAGCGCTTCGAGGGATGCAGAGGCCACGGGGGCCCTCCTTCCGAGGTGGGGTCAGGTTGGGGATGCCGGCCGATCCGTCCGCGACGTCGGCCCTCCGGGTCGGGTCAGGCCTTCGACAGGATCACGTTGCTGGCGTGCGCCAGGTCGCACGCGTTGGCCTCGTCGGTGTCGATGTGCACCTCCAGCTTCCAGTCCGGGTGGGTCCGCACGAGCAGGCCCTCCAGGGTGCTGGGGCAGGGGCTCTCGACCCTCATGTTCATGCGGTCCAGGTGCTTCACGCCGTAGTACTCGGCGTCGCGCGGGCCCATGTGGACGTGCCGCTCGGCCCGGATCACGCCCTTGGGCATCACCAGCGAGCCCTTCGGGCCGATCAGCAGGCAGCCGGGGGTGTCCTCGATGTCGCCGGAGAGCCGCACGGGGACGTCGATCCCCAGGCTGATGGCGTCGGTGAAGGCCAGCTCCACCTGGCTGAACTTGCGGCAGGGGCCCAGGATCCGCACGCCCGGGATCATCCGCTGGCGGGGGCCGACCACCGCCACGGTCTCCTCGGCGGCGAAGTCGGTGTCCTGGTACAGCCGCTTCATCGGCGTGAGCTGGTGCCCCTTGCCGAAGAGGACGTCCACGTCCTCCTGCGTCAGGTGGCAGTGCCGGGCCGAGATGTTCACGATCACCTTCGGCGGGCCGCCGGCCTTGCCGTTCCCGCGCCCGTTCGTCGGGGCCGGGGCGGGGGGCGATCCCATGCTCTTGAGGAGGATCGACCTCACCATGTTCTCGATCTGGTCGCGGGTCGCCGTCGCGCTCATGCCTCGGTCCTCTCGTCGGTCGGTTCGCCCCTGGGGTCCGTCGCGCCGTTGTTCGGGGTCGCCCCGGCCGCGTGGACGATCACGCCGGCCGCCTCGACCATCGCCCGCTGGGCCTCCGGGGTCCCGGCGTCGCAGACCAGCCGCGTCACCTCGCCCCAGTCGCAGAGCTTCGCCAGCGCCGTGCGGCCGAACTTGGTCCGGTCGGCCGCGATGACGACCTCCTGCCCGCACGCCATCATCCGACGCTCGGTCTCCACCAGCAGGAGGTTGGAGTTGTACACGCCGTCGGCCATGATCCCCCCCGCCCCCAGGATCGCCACCCGCACGCGGATCTCCCGCATCATCGCGATCGCCAGGGGGCCCAGCGCGACGCCCGTCCGGGGGTAGACGTAGCCGCCGATCAGGATCAGGTCCGTCCGGGGGCTCGACGCCACCAGCTGGGCGATCGGCAGGCTGTTGGTCACCACCTGGACGTGGATGTCCCTCGCCAGCAGCGCCCTCGCCACCTCCAGCGTCGTCGTGCCGCCGTCCAGCAGGATCGAGTCCCCGTCCCCGACCAGCGCCGCGGTCGCCTCGCCGATCGCCCGCTTCTCGGCCATCGCCGTGTGGGTGCGGTCGTCGAACGCCGGCAGCCCGCCTCGCGGCTCCGTCGAGCCCGGGGCCACCGCCCCGCCGTGGGTCCGCCGGACGACGCCGGACAGGTCCAGCGCCTCCAGGTCCCGCCGCACGGTGCTCTCCGAGACGTTCAGCGTCCTGACGAGCTCGTCGAGCGTGGCGTAGCCCTGCCTGGAGATCAGCTCGCGGAGGCGTCGGCGTCGGGTCTCGGGGAGCATGGTCGACCCGCCCTGATGGGTTTCTCGCACGATCACTGGAAGAAAGTTTCCGACATGGCCGGGCCGCCGTCAAGGGCCTTCATTATCCATGACGGATTTTGACGGTTTCTCGGTCAGGTTCCATCACTTCACCGCTAGCCCCCCGCCCCGTACAATGGGGGCGGGCCTCGCCGCCCGCCCCCTCCTCGTCACTCTTAAATAAACTCGCGAGGCGTCGATGCCGGAACTCCCCGAGGTCGAGACGATGGTCCGCGGGCTGCGGCCGGCGCTCGAGGGGCGTCGCCTGGCGTCGGCGGAGCTCCACGACCCGTCGATGCTGCTGGGCTGCACGTCGGAGGAGCTGGCGGCGCGTTGCGTCGGGGCGGTCGTGTCCGGGGTGGGTCGCCGGGGCAAGTGGGTCGTGGTCGAGCTTGCCGACGCGGGTTTGATCGTCATTCAGCCCCGGATGACTGGAGGGTTTCGGCTCGTCGAACCCGACCGGCCGGGGCACGTGCGCCTGACGTTCCGGCTGGCGAGCCCCGACGCTTCCATCTGGTTCTGCGACGCGCGCCGGCTGGGCCGCATCCTCTGGTTCGACGGCCCCGAGCAGGCCGACGCCGCCTTCGCCCGCGCGCACGGCCCCGACGCGCTGGCGATCGGCCGCGACGACCTGGCCGCCCGGCTGAAGCGGACCCGGCGCGCCGTCAAGCCGGCGCTGATGGATCAGAAGGTGCTGGCGGGGATCGGCAACATCTACGCGGACGAGATCCTGTTCGAATCCCGGCTGCACCCGACGCGGGTCTCGGCCGAGCTGAGGCCGGCGGAGGTCGATCGCCTGCACGCGGCGATCCGGCCGGTCCTGACGCGGGCGATCGAGGCCGAGGGCGCCAGCTTCGACGCCGGCTATCGCACCGTCCTGGGCCTGGAGGGGGGCTTCCTGGCCGTCAATTCCATGTACGGCCGCGCGGGCCGGCCCTGCAAGGGCTGCGGGGCCCCGATCCTCAAGACGAAGATCCCCGGCCTGATCGGCCGCCCGACCTACCTCTGCCCGGCCTGCCAGCCGGAGAAGCGCCCGCGGGCGCGCCGCGACGCCTGACCCGCCTCCCGGTCACAGTCCGTCCGGGCTGCGCCCGCGGGGCTTCTGGATGTCGAGGATCAGCTTGCCCCGGCGGAAGATGGAGACGGTGCCGGTGGACTGGGAGATGCAGACCGAGAGGGCGTCGGTCGTGACGGTGATCGCCGCGGCGGCCTCGTGCCGGGTGCCGAGGCCCTGGGGGAGCGGCTCCTCCAGCTTGGCGCGGGGTGCCAGGTAGCGCGCCGCGCAGAGGACCACGCCGTCGCCCCGGACGACGTAGGCGCCGTCGATGGCGGAGTACTCCTTGATCGTCTCCTCCAGCCGGGGGTCGAGGATGTTCCGCTCCTCCTCCGGGTAGCCGTGGAAGGGGTTGAACACCAGTTGATGGCTCTGGTCCAGGACGGTGTCGCAGTCGCCGACGACGAAGAGGGCGCCGACGGGGCGGCCCTCGCGCCCCTCGATGCCCAGCTCGCCGGCGACGTTCAGCACGCGCTCGAAGACGGCGGGGCTGACGTCGGCGGGGAGGGGGTCGGCGGCGCCGGCGGAGAACAGCTCGATCTCGGTCCCCATGTCCAGCACCATGATCGTATCCATGGAGCCGGACCGGTCGATGCCCGTCAGGCAGAGGAGGCGGTCGCCCGCCTGGACGAGCCCCTCGGCCGCGGCCACCAGGGTCGCCACCTTCACCTGGCCGCCGCGGGTCATGGCGATGTCCGGGAGCTGCACGACGCGGCAGATGTCCTTCAGCTCCTCGGGCGCGGTGAAGTCGCAACGCCGGGAGACCAGGATGATCCGGAAGTTCACGTCGTCGATCAGCGACCGCAGGTCGGCGTCCTCCTCGACCACGTCGGCGTGGAGCAGCACGACCCTCGCGCCGACCTCTCGGGCGATGGCGTGGGCGTGTCGGACCATGCTGCGGGTGAGCGTGTTCATGGCGGCGTCGGGACTCGGGCCGGGCGAGGGGACGGGTCAGGGACGGGGGGCGGGGGGATTGAACTCGACGGCCAAGGCGAGGACGCCCAGGTCGTCGAAGGCGTTGGGGTCGCGGGCGTCCCCGGTCTGCTCCAGGCGCAGGACGTGGCGGCCGGGGCCCAGGGCGTCGGCCGGGACGGGGACGCGGATCCGGCGCGTGGATTCGTTGGCGTCCTCGATGTGGCGGTTGATGTAATCGATCCGCTTGCCGTCGAGGACGACGTAGGTCTTCAGCTCCCCGCGCCGGACCATGTCGGAGAACATCAGCCCGGTCGCCTCGCCGACGACGCCGACGACGTCCAGGACGATCGACGCGGGGCCGACGGCCGGGGCGTCGGCCGGGACCTCGAACGCCCGCTCCAGCACGCCCCCCTCGTACATCGGCGGGTCGAGCGGCGGGACGGACGATGGGCCGGAGATCTCGTCGCCCAGGTGGTGCGAGCAGGGGTCGATCACGAGGCGGACGCCCGGCTCCAGGACCGTCAGGCGGGCCAGCCGATCGCGGGGGATGGTCAGCGTCCCGGCGTAGGAGGTCTGGAGGGTCAGGGCGTCGTCGGTCAGGGAGGTGACGGCGCCCTCGGCGAAGTCGGGCTCGCGGTCGCGCCCGTCGCCGGGCTCCCACTCGACCCGCGCGAGCGCGCCGGCGATCGGGTCGCCGGCGGCGGGGTCGCGGCGGAAGTGCAGCCCGGCGAGGTCCTTCCAGGCGATCGCGGCCGGTCGGCCGTCCACGGTCATCTCCACGCGGTCGCGGTCGCCGCGGAGGATCGCGCCGAAGAGCTGATCGCCCACCGCCAGCCGGGCCTCGTCCTGGGCGGGGTCGACCTCCGGGTCGGAGGGGACGGACGCGAACCGGACGACCTGTGTCGCGGCGACGAGCCCGTCGGGGCCGCCGTCCCCCGCGCCCTCGACGGCGATCCGGATCGATTCGAGCGGGCCCTCGGGGCCGCGGCCGTGGGCGAGGGCCTGGCCGTCGATCGCGATCTCCGTCCGACGCGCGTCGAAGCGGACGGTCGCCCGGCGCCAGCCGTCGCCGCGCGCCAGGCGCTGGACGGCCAGGGAGGGGCCGTCGGGCGACTCCACGGCCAGGCTCTCCTCGGCCCAGCCCAGCAGCACCCGCGCCACCGCCGGGCGGCCGGCGGCCCGGAACGTCAGGGCCAGGGACCACGAGCGGCCGGGGTGGACCCGGCCGTCGTCTCGGAAGCTCAACTCCACGCGCCCGGCCTCGATGGGCGGGTCGAACCGGCGCTCGATGGACGAGCCGGCGGCGGGGAGGAGCAAGGCCGATTCCCCGTCCTCGACCACGACGCGAGGCCCGCCGGCGACGTCCCACGCCGGGTCGAGCGCGTCGAAGCGGTCGTCCAGGACGCGGACCTCCCCCCGACGCTGCGTCAGCGACTGGATCCCCGGCCGGCGAGCGACGACCGGCGCGGACTGCCACGGGACGGAGAGGCTGACCGACCCCTCGTCGATCTCGGTCAGCGTGCCGGAGACGCGCCCGGACTCGCCCATGGCGGCGCGGAACATGGGCGGGACCGCGGGCCCGCGCGCGGGGCTCGGGGTGAATTCCACCACGGCGCCGGGCCCCGCGGGGGTCATCCCCCCCGCCGTCGGCTCGAACCGGAGGCCGGACGTCGGGTCGAGCCGCAGCCGCCCCTCGACCGCCGGCGCGCCGGGACGGACCAGCCGATCCGGGCCGGTCGGCTCCGCGCCCGAGGAGCGCGCGACCGCCGCCCCGAGCATCAGCGCGACGATCAGGGATCGCGAGTGGGCGAGGCCGGGCCGTCCGGGCGGTTGGTCTCTCATGCTCTGATTGTACGGCCCCCGTTCGACGCCGGGCAAGCCGCGGCCGGGACGCCGTCGCATCGCGAACCGCGCGGCGGTACGCTGGCGTCGCGGCGGCCCCGCGAGTCCGGCCCATCCCCCCAAGGAGTCACCCCCATGATCCGCCCCCTCGAAGGCCGGCACCCCCTCGCGTCGGCCGCCATCTCGGCGCTGGCGCTGGCCTGCGCCTCCCTGACCTTCACGCACCCCGCGCCGACGCGGGGCGGAGAGACCATGCCGAGCCCCGAGCCCCTCCGGATCATCGTCTTCGGAGCCCACCCCGACGACTGCGAGCTGTCCGCCGGCGGAACCGCCATGCGCTGGATCGAGGCGGGCTTTGCCGTCAAGTTCGTCAGCCTGACCAACGGCGACATCGGCCACCACGAGATGTCCGGCGGCCCGCTCGCGCGGCGACGCCGGGAGGAATCCGCCCGCGCGGCGAGGATCCTGGGCGTGGAGACCGAGACGTTCGACAACCACGACGGCGAACTGCTGCCCACGCTGGAGAACCGCAAGGCCGTGACCCGCGCGATCCGCGAATGGAAGGCCGACGTGGTCATCGCCCCGAGGCCCAACGACTACCACCCCGACCACCGCTACACGGGCGTCCTGGTGCAGGACACCGCCTACATGGTGGCCGTCCCGAACTTCTGCCCGGACACGCCGGCCCTGCGGAAGAACCCCGTCTTCCTCTACACCGCCGACCGCTTCCAGCAGCCCAACTCCTTCCGCGCCGACGTCGTCGTCCCGATCGATTCGGTGCTGGACCGAAAGGTCGACGCCCTCGCCGAGATGGAGTCCCAGTTCTTCGAGTGGCTCCCCTGGATCGAGGGCTACGCCGACGACATCCCGGAGGATCCCGACGCGCGCAAAACATGGTTTCGCGAGCAGGTGCTCAAGCGTTACAGCGCCCCCGCCGACCGCTTCCGCGACAAGCTGGTGGAACTCCTGGGCCCCGAGCGCGGCCGCGCCGTCCGCGCCGCCGAGGCGTTCCAGGTCTGCGAGTACGGCCGCCAGCCCGACCGCGCCGATCTCCTGCGCATCTTCCCGTTCTTCGGCGAGGACGAGGCGGCGCGGTGAGCGAGGTGGACCACGTCTTTCGCTCGCGTCCTCCGCGAGGGGGACGACATCTCCATGGCCGGCCTTCCCGCCCCGAAGAAGCCCTCGCCGGCGAGTTACGAGTCCCCCCTTCTCCCTCGTGGGGGAAGGTGCCCCGAAGGGGCGGATGAGGGGGCGCGCGACCGGGAGGCGTCGGCGGGGAGCCCCTCGCTGGCCGGGGGACGCGGGGCCGGTCGCCCCCTCATCCGGCCTTCGGCCACCTTCTCCCACGAGGGGAGAAGGGGGGGACTCCTCGCCGACTTCCTTGCCGGGTTCCCGACAGAACCCGGCATTCACCTCAGCGCCGGGCCTCGTTCAGCGCCCCGGTCAGCTCCTCCAGCGCGATCCCCCGCATCCGGGCCGCTTGCGCCAGGGTCGCGCGACGGCCGACGGTGCGGCGGAGGATCGGGCGGCGGAGGCCGTCGAGGCCGAAGCGGTCGAAGACCGGCGCGGTCTCGGGGAACCAGTCGAGGACGTCGGCCGGATGGTGGTCGCCGGCGATCCGCTCGGGGGCGGGGCCGATCCCCTCCTCGGCGGCACCGACGCCGCGGAGCATCAGCGAGGCCAGCCCGGCGCCCCACCACGCCAGCGCGACGACCTCCATCGTCCCGCTCAGGCCGATGACGGCGTAGGCGGGCGCGGCCCAGTCGGTCAGCGTCTGCGAGGTCACCCGCAGGGCGCAGCCGGCGTTGATCAGCAGGTACGGCCCCCACAGCCTCGTCAGCCTGCGCGGGTCCACGCCGTTGAGCGTCGGGACGACCTTCGCGGCGAATCCCATGATCATCTGGCTGACGAACCCGACCGTGACCGCGTGCCGGATCGCCCCGTAATAGGCGTGGCTGAACGGGATGCCGCTGGCCGCCGCATAGGCGGGGAGCAGGAGGAGCATCGCCAGCGAGATCGCCAGCCAGCCGTAGGCCGTGCGCACGAACTTCGCCACCCGGTCGGTCTCCGGGAACGGCCGCCAGGGCCGCCAGGGGACGACCACCATCGCCGAGCCGATCGCCAGCATCGCCCAGGAGACAGGCAGCAATCTCGCGATCGCGTGGTCGCCGGTCCAGCGGTACGCCAGGAAGATCCCCACCTCGGCCAGCACCGCCGCGACCAGGATGCCGAACGCCCCCCACGCCCGACGGTCGTCCACCTTCGGCGCCCCGAAGAGCGCGGGGATGAAGCGGATCGAGACGCCCAGGATCATGAACAGCGCCAGGCCGTGGACCTGGAGGTCGCGCAGCGGGAATTGGTAGGTCGCGACGTACCAGACCTGGGCCGCCTCGCCTTCCGCCGTCATCGTGGTCCAGGTGTGCCAGCCGCTCATGACCGTCGAGGCCAGGAACCACCCCAGCGCCGCCATGATGAAGGCGATGTAGGGCTCGAACCGCGCCTCGGATCGGCGATAGGTCGTCGCGATCTGCGCGGAGAAGGCCGCCACCGCGACCAATTGCAGCCCCGCGCCGAGCATCGCCAGGGGGACCGACGGCGCGAGCATCCCCACGGCCTGCGCGACGATCCCGCCGACCATCATGGCGAAGACCGCCGCGGCCAAGCGGGGCGCCGCCAGGCTCGCGTGCCAGATCCTCGGGAACGCCTGGCAGGCGAAGCCCATGATGAACAGGCCCATCCAGCCGGAGATCTGCGCCATGCCGTGCGCGTTGACGGTCTGGAGCGGGTTGACCAGGAACGTCCCGCTCAGGCCGATCCGCCAGAGCAGCCACGCGCCCCAGGTGGCGCCCGCCGTCAGCGCGATGACGATCCCGCCGAGGAAGAAGCGGCGATAGATCGTGTCGGCCAGCAGCGTCGTCTCGTCGCGCGACGCTCCCATCACCACCTCGCCGCGGCCGAGCGCCTCGGCCAGCTCGCGGAGCAGCCGGCCCTGGTCGACGCCGTGCGCCCTGGCGAAGAACCCCAGAGTCTCGTACGGCCCGTCCGGCCCGCCGCAGCCGCGCAGGCCGTAACGGTCGAGCACGGCGCGCGCCTCGGGACGCCTCCGGAGCAGGTCCGGGATCATCGTCTCCGCCGAGAGTCCGGCGTCGTCGGTCGGAGGGCCGTTGAAGACGGGCAGTGGTATGAGGGCCATGACATTCGCCCGACGATCGCCGTCGGGCTCCCGCTCGCGCGACGTCGCCCGGGGCGAGCCCGCCGGCCACGTCGCCGGACGACGGCCCGCCCCGGGTCTCGTCGATTGAGACTTCCGATCGAAATCTTTACCTCTAGGTCAAAGATACATCCGCTGGGCCTCGGAGTAAAGGGCCGACCCGGGAAGGGGCGAGCGTCCGGAGATAATTCCGAGAAACCTGAAATCACGCCGAGCCCGCCGCGGACCATGCGGGTGTTTGATGAGGGCGCTCCTTGGCAATCCGGAAGCAGTGAAGGGGCGAGCGGACCTGATAGCCTTCAATAATGCGCGCGTCGCGCGAGCAAAGGGCCGTCGGCCCGATTCCGTCCCCTATCCCGAATGGTCACGATCCGACGCCTTCCCCCCTCGCGGGGGAGGACAGACTCCGAAGGAGGCGGGAGAGGGGGATGACGAGCACGAGTGCCGACGGAGCCGTCAAAGGCTCGACCGGCCGTCGCGAATCCCGGCGCTCAGCCTGCTTGGCTTCCCCCTCATCCGGCCCTTCGGGCCACCTTCCCTCGCGAGGGGAAAATGCCGTGATGATGGTCCCCAGAATCCGAGACCGTCCTGGGAAAAGCGCCGACCGGGCGAACCGTGGACCGTCGCTATCCCTATGGCCTGACGACCCTCGTCCGGCCCCCCGAGCCTCCCTCTCCCGGCGGGAAAGGAGACACGCGTTCCACGTTCTCCGGTCGAGAAAACCACTTCGAAGACGACGAACGAAGCCAACTTGATTCGGTCGCAAGTTTCATGACGCGAATGGGTTTAGGGCGTTGCAAGTCGGGACGCCGGCGCGCGAACGAAGCCAACTCGTGAGCCCTCCTCCGCCTCCCGGCGCATCGCGTCGGACGGGCCACCTAAGGCGGCTGGACGCTCGCTCAGGAAGCCGGCGGTTCGCCCTCGATCGCCGGTCGCCCGCGAAGCTCGGGGTCGTGGGCGTAGGCGCCGACGTCGTCCTCGACTTGGGCCTTGGTCGCCTTCTTGTAGTCATGGGCCCCACGTTCATCCCGGAGGTTCGCGCCCACCGAGTAGACGCGCAGGCGACCCTCGGAGTACTCCAGGCGGAAGGGCGCCCCGGTGTAGGGGTCGAGGGGAGGGGCGGGGAGGATCTCGGCGTCGATGTCCGCGATCGAGGCCGGCCATTTGCCCGTCGCCTGGCGCTGGCGCTCCGCGGCGAGGAGGACGGTGGCGGCCCCGAGGCATGCCCGACGGTCCAGGAAGGTGCCGAGCGAGACGTCCCCCGAAGGCGCGTGGAGGAAGGCGAGAAGCCCGGAGCCCAAACCGACTTTCGACGCCTTGCCGGCCTCCAGCCGTGCCCGCCACGCCTTGATGGCGGGGAGCCACTCGGGCGTCGGACGCTCGGGGATCGCCGCCAGCTCGTTCCACCACTCCAGCAACAAGACCTGCTGCCAGGCCAGGAACGGCAACCAGAACACGTGGACGAGACGGGGGATGGGCTTGTCGGGGTTGATCAGGTTGGGGTCGGCCTTCAATCGCTCGAACCACTCGAAGGAGAGGGCGCGCTCGCCGCGGAGGACGTGACGCTCGATCGGCTCGGCGAGCGCGGTCATGATGTCGCGCTGGGCCCTGGCGAGGACGTCGGCCGAGGGCTCGCCCCACGCCAGCGTCGCGACGATCGCGTCGACCGCCGAGTGGTCGATGGCCGCTCGCTTGAGTTGCGGGATCAGTCCGGGTATGTCCCCAGTCGCGCGGTGGACGCCGAGCATCGACCGGGAGGCGGCGATCGCGTCGTCGGGCCTGCCGTCGTGGGCGGCGACGACCGCGTCGATCCGCAACAATCGCGCGACGCGGCGGAAGGCCTCGGCCTCGATGTATTTCGTGTCCCAGACGTTCGGGGCGATGGAGACCGCGTGCCACCCCCGTTCGAAATCTGCCGCCCGGCGGGCGACGGCCAGGGCGTCGGCGCGGGCGGCCAGCTCGGCGCGGAGGACGGCCAGCGTCTCGTCGTCGAGCCGGTCCGGGCCCCTGGCCGCGGTCGCGCGATCGAACGCGGCCTTGAGGGAGGGCCCCTCATCCGCTTGCTCGGCCTCCTCCTCGGGGGGGTAGGGGTCGGGGAGCGTCGCGGCGGCCTCGGCGACGGGGATCGCGCCGTTCTCGACGTCAGGGACGGGCTCGCGGGCCGCCAGCAGGTCGGCCAGCCGCCAATTCGGGTCGTGGCGGTCGGCCGCGGCGATCGCCGCCGACCGGCGGGCCCCCATCCGGTACACCACCCAGAAGGGCGTCCCTACGGCCAGGACCACCGCCGCGATCCTCGCCCATCGCATGACGCGGCGGAAACGGGACGGTCGGGTCGCGGGCTCGGCCTGGCTCATGGGGCCTCCTCCTCCACCGCCGGCCGCCCGCGAAGCTCGGGATCGTAGGCGTATGTGCCGACGTCGTCCTCGACGTGGGCCTCGGCCGCCTTCCTGGGATCGTAGGCTCCGCCCTCGTCCTCGAGATTGGGGCCGAGCGAGTAGACGCGCAGGCGGCCGTCGACGTGGGCCACGCGGAACGGTTCGCCGGTGTAGGGGTCGAGGGGCGGAGCCGGGAGGATCTCGGGGCCGATCTCCTCCGCCGACGCCGGCCATCGCCCGGTCGCCCGGCGGTGGCGCTCGGCGGCGAGGAGGACGACCAGCGAGCCGAGGTCGGCGCGGATGCGCATCTCGGCGGTGATGAAAGCGGAGACCGCCGGCATGAGCAGGAGGGGGAGCGTCGAGGTCGCCATCCCCAGCCGCGAGTTCTTGACGGACTGGTTCCTGGCGTCCCACCTCGCGACGGCCGCGGGCCACTCGTGCTCCGGGAGGTCGAGGATGGCGATCAGCTCGTTGCACCATCGGAGCGCCACGGCATACTGATACCAACCCCCCGCCACGAGCATCCCGCTCACCCCGCCGCCCGGTGTCGCCGATGCGGCCCCTCCTTCGGAGAGGGCCGAGATCGGCATCTCCCCTTCCGCGATTCGTCGGATGATCTCGGCGAGGATCGCGCGTTCGCCGCGTAGGCCCCACCGGACGCGGGGTTGGTGGCGCTCGTCCAGGGCGAGATCCTGGAGTGCGGCCAGGGCCTGGTCCGAGGGCTCGCCCAGGCCCAGCGCGCGGCGCGCGGCCCGGGAGGCCGTGGAACCGATGGCGATCCGCACGAGCTGGCCGATGGCGAACGGCTCGTCGCCGATGGACCGGCCGGCGGCGATCATCGCGCGGCAGGACGCGAGCGCGTCGTCGGGCCCGCCGTCGTGGGCCGCGACGATGACGTCGGCGTTCAGCAGGCGGGCGACGCCGCGGACGTTCTGGGTCTCGGGGAGGAGGGTGTCGATGACCGCCGGCCCGATCTCATATTCGTGCCGACCCCGATCGTAGTCGGCCAGGGTCCGGGCCAGTTCGAGGGCCTCGGCCTGCTCCTCCAGCGACGCGACGATCGCGGCGAGGCTCGCGTCGTCCAGGCGTCGGGAATCGTCGAACTCGCCGAGCGTCGCGGCTTCCCCGAGGATCTCGCGGACGTCGGGCCCCGGCTCCCCCTCGAGGGCCTCCGGCGGCCACGATTCGTCGAGGAGGGCCACCGCGGCGGCGGCGACCAGGGCGGAATTCTCTTCATCGGGCACCTCGTCGCGGGCCGCGAGCAGGTCGTCGAGCCGCCAGTCGGGGTCGATCGCGTCGGTCTCCGCGACGGCCTCCTCGGCGCTCCGGATCGACGTCCGGATCAGGTAGTTCCCGGCCACCGCGCCGGCGACCAACCCCACCAACCCCAGGGCGCCGGCGACGCCCCACCGGCGGCGTCGTCGGCGACGGCGCGTCGGTTGGTCGGGCTCCGGCCGCCCCAGCCGCCTGGCGATCCCGCGATACAGCCACGCGACCGCCCCGGCCGGCACGGCGAAGAGGACGCCCCACGTCAGGGCGATCCCGGCCCAGCGGCCGGCGAAGACGATCAGCCCCATGAGCGACCCCCAGTCGAATCCGGCGTGGAGCAACATCCCGAGCGACCCGCCGACCATGGCGCCCGCGGAGGGGGCGGTGAACAGGGCCGAGAGCCACGCGCCGAACTCCGCCCCGCGGGCCGCGTCGCGCGGGCCGGCGCGCCAGCCGGTCGGCACCCCGATCGCCCCTTCGTTCCTCGCGAGAGAAGGAGCCCCGGGGAGGGGGGCGGGACCGGGAGTCTCCGGGGCCGCCACGCGTGGAGCGACTCGGCGGTCGTCCACCTCGTCCGGCGCGCCCCCGCCTTCTCCGACGGGGGCGGAGGGGGCGTCGTCAGCTTGCAAAGGGGGCCGGAGGCCGGGGGCATCCGGCGGCACGTCCGCCGAAGCCGCGGGAGGAGCGGGCTCGGGAGGTGGCGGCCCCTCGGAGGCTTCGGCTCGCGAGGGGGGATTTTCGGGAGGCTTCGGTGCCTCGTCGCTCATGGCATTTCCTCGGCGTCCAGTGGCCTGGCGAGGGACGTCCGCCTGTCGGGGGCCTGCTCGATGATCCTGGCGGCCAGGGCATCGCTCATGGGACCTCCTCTCCCTCCTCCGCCGGCCGTCCGCGCCGCTCGGGGTCGTGGGCGTATGTGCCGACGTCGTCCCGGCCGAGCTTTTCCTTGTGCCGCCACTTCGCGAAGTCGTAGGCCCCCCCCTCGTCCCTCTTATTCGGCCCGAGGGTGTGGATCTTCAGCAATCCGTCGGCGTGATGCATACGGTAGGGCTCGCCGGTGTAGGGGTCGAGGGGCGGGTCGGGGAGGATATCGGGGTCGATGTCCGCGACCGACGCCGGCCACTTCCCCGTGGCCTGCCGCTGGCGCTCGGCGGCGATGAGGATGATGAGCGAGCCGAACACCGCGCGGATGCGCTTCTCGGCGTCGATCGCCCGCGACGCCGCCGGCATCATGAAGGCGATGAACGGCATCGTGAATTTGCCGAACCTGGATCCGCGGACCGCCACGATCTCCGCGCCCAGGGGGGCGTAGGTCGCGTCCCACTCGTCCTCGGGGAGCGAGGGGATCGTCAGAGCCTCGTTGAACCAACGCAGGGCGAACGCCATCTGGTAATTGCAGGCGACGGCCACCGCCACGTTCACCCCGTCCGCCCGCGGCGCCAGCAGGGAGCCATTCCGGACGAGGTCTTCCAGCGGGATCTCGCCGGTCTGGACGCGGCGGATCATTTCCACGAGCATCGCCCGCTCGCCGCGGAGGCCCCACCAGAGCCGCGGCTGCTCTCGCTCGTCCTCAAGCAACTCCTGGAGCGCCGCGAGGGCTTCGTCGGAGGGCTCGCCCTGTCCCAGCACGCGACGCGCCAGGCCCTCCAACTGTGCGTTGACCGCCATGCGGACGAGTTGCGAGATCAGGAATGGCTCGTCGCCGATCGACCGGGCGAGGGCGACCAGGGCGCGACAGGAATCGAGCGCCGCGTCCAATTCGCCGTCTTGGGCGAGCAGGAGAGCGTCGGCGTAAAGCAGCATTGCGACCGCCCGAGTGTCCTGGGTCTCGCGCAGGAGCGTGTCGATGACCTGGGGCCCGATCTCAAGCTCGTGCCGCCCGCGATCGTAATCGACGAGAGTCCGGGCGACATCGAGGGCGTCGACGAGGGCCTCCATCTCGGCGCGGAGAGCCGAGGCGGTCGCCTCGTCCAGCCGACGAGAGTCGTCGGAGGCTTGCGCCCGATCCAGCGCGGCCGCGAAGTCCAGGGCGTCCGTTTCGCCGGGCACGCCCTCGGGCCTGGGCCTCGGGGGCCAGGGGTCGGGGAGGAGGCCAATCACCTCGGCGGCGACGAAGGCTGAGTTCTCGTCGTCCGGCACCTCGTCGCGGTTCGCGAGCAGGTCGTCGAGTCGCCAGTCGGGGTCGATCGCGTCGGTCTCCGCGACCGCCTCCTCAAGGCTCCCGATCGAGGCCCGGGTCAGGAAGTGCCCGGCCGCGACGCCGGCGACCAACCCGAGCAGCCCCAGGCCCGCGACGGCGGCCCAACGGCGGCGTCGACCGCGCCGGCGTCGCGCCCGATCCGGGCCCGGGCTCCCCAGCCGCCTTGCGATCCCCCGGTAGAGCCATGCCATCAGCCCGGCCGCCGGGGCGACGGGAATACTGCATACCAGGATGATCCCGGCCCAGCGCCCGGCGAAGGCGGCAAGGCCCGCGATCGATCGCCAGCCGGACCCGGCGTGGATCAGCACGCCGAGCGACCCGCCGACCATCGCGCACACGACCGGCGTCGAGAGCAGGATCGCGGACCAGACGCCGAACTCCGCCCCGCGAGCCATGTCGCGCAGGCCGTCGCGCCAGCCGGGGCGGGCCTTCGTCGCGGCGACCGACCCCGGGTCGTCGAAATCGGGATCGGACGAGGCTCCCGCCGCGCCGGGATCGGCCGGCGCGGCGGGGGACGGCTCGGGCGTCTCGTCGGTCAAGGGTTGGCCTCAACGTTGAGGGTCTTCACGAGGAAGGCCCACTGGTCGGCGGCCTCCTCGATGATCTTGGCGGTGGGCTTGCCGGCGCCGTGGCCGGCGCGGGTCTCGATGCGGATCAGGACCGGGTTGTCGCACGACTGCGCCGCCTGGAGCGCCGCGGCGAACTTGAAGCTGTGCGCCGGCACGACGCGGTCGTCGTGGTCGGCGGTGACGATCATCGTCGGCGGGTAGCACGTCCCGGGCTTGATGTTGTGCAGCGGGCTGTACGCGTGCAGCGCCTTGAACTCCTCGGGGTCGTCGGACGAGCCGTAGTCGTCGATCCACGCCCAGCCGATGGTGAACTTGTGGAACCGCAGCATGTCCAGCACGCCCACCCCCGGCAGGCACGCGCCGAAGAGGTCCGGGCGCTGGGTCATGCAGGCGCCGACCAGCAGGCCGCCGTTGGAGCGCCCGGAGATGCCCAGCTTCTCGGTGCGGGTGTACTTCTCGGCGATCAGCCACTCGGCCGCGGCGATGAAGTCGTCGAAGACGTTCTGCTTGCGGGTGCGGGTGCCCCCCTGGTGCCAGCTCTCGCCGTACTCGCCGCCGCCCCGGAGGTTGGCCACGGCGTACACGCCCCCCATTTCCAGCCACGTCAGGTTCGACGGGCTGAACCCCGGCGTGAGCGGGATGTTGAAGCCGCCGTAGCCGTAGAGGAGCGTCGGGTTGTCGCCGTTCCTCTGGAGGCCCTTCTTGGCGGTGATGAACATCGGGATCCTTGTCCCGTCCTTGCTGGTGTAGAAGACCTGCGTGGTCTCGTAGGCGGACGGGTCGAACTTCAGCGCGGGCTCGCGCCAGACGGTGCTCTCGCCGGTCTCGACGTCGTAGCGGTAGATGGTGGCGGGGGTGGTGTACGAGGTGAACGAGTAGAACGTCTCCCCGTCCTCGCGCTTGCCGCGGAAGCCCGAGGCCGTCCCCAGGCCGGGCAGATCCACGTCTCGGATGTGCTTGCCGGAGAGGTCGAAGACGCGGACGACGGTGTGGGCGTCCTTCAGGTAGGTGGCGATGAAGCGGTCGCCGACGACGTCGACGTTCTCCAGCGTCTCGGCCGCCTCGGGGATCAGCTCGGCCCAGTTCTCGGGCCTCGGGTCGCGGGTGTCGATCGCCACGACCTTCCCGCGCTCGGCGTCCTTGTTCGTCTTGAACCAGAAGACGGGGCCGTCGTTGTCGAGGAAGTCGTACTCGGCGTCGAAGTCGCCGACCAGGTGCGTGGGCTCGGCGTCATGTTCGTCGAACGGGCGGTAGAGGACGCGGTACTTGGCGTCGGTCCCCTTGTGGAGCGTGAGGACCAGGTACTTGCCGTCGTCGCTCACGGAGGGGCTGGCCTGCCACTCCTTGTTCTCGTCGTCCCGCCAGACCAGCACGTCCTGGTCCTGCGGCGAGCCGAGGCGGTGGAGGTAGACCTTCTGGTGGTAGTTGGCGCCCTTGAGATCCTGCCCCGGCTCGGGGGCGGGATAGCGGCCGTAGAAGAAGGCCGAGTTGTCCGGGGTCCAGGTGGCGGACGAGAACTTGACCCACTCGATCGTGTCGTCCAGGTCCTCGCCGGTCTCGACGTCGCGGACCTTCCAGGTGTTCCAGTCGGAGCCCGCCTCGGCGACGCCGTAGGCCAGCTTCTTGCCGTCGTCGCTGGCGACGGTCCCCGACAGGGCGACGGTGCCGTCGGCCGAGAGCTTGTTCGGGTCCAGCAGCATCCGGGGCGCGCCGTCCAGCGAGTCCAGCGTGTACAGCACCGACTGGTTCTGGAGCCCGCTGTTGTGGACGTAGAAGTAGCGGCCCCCCTTCTTGCCCGGGGCGCTGAACTTCTCGTAGTCCCAGAGCTCGGTGATCCGGGCCCGGATGGCGTCGCGATTGGGGATCGAGCCCAGGTAGGCGTTGGTGACGACGTTCTCGGCCTCGACCCACGCGCGGGTGACGTCGGAGTCGGGGTCCTCCAGCGGGCGGTAGGGGTCGGGCACCTTCACGCCGTGGTAGTCGTCGACCGTGTCCGATTTCGGGGCGTCGGGGTACGAGAAGGGCTTGGCGGGCTCGTCGGCTTTCATCGGGCTGACAACGGCTCCGAGGAGGGATGCGAACGCGACAAGGCGCGAGGCTCGTTGCATGGCTGGACCTGGTCCTTTCGCGAGGGCCGTGACATCGGCGGGGCCCGCGCCGGCCGCCGGCGCGACCGCGCGATGTCGACCGTCCGATGGTACCCCCGTCGGGACGCGGCGGGGAGGGCGCGCGCCCGGCCGTCGTCAGCCGATCAGCTCGGGGATCGGCCGGCCCTCGCTCAGCTTGATCGGGCGGCCGGTGACGGGGGCGAAGTTCTCGCGGGAGGGGTCGAGCCCCAGGGCGGAGAGGATCGTGGCGTGGACGTCCTGGACCGGGACCGGGCGGGCGGGATCCTTGAGCCCTTCCGGGTCGGTCCCGCCCAGCGCGAACCCGGCGTTCAGGCCGCCCCCCGCCAGCGCCAGGCTGAAGCCGTTGGTCCAGTGGTCGCGGCCGGCGAAGGGGTTGATCCGGGGCGTCCGGCCGAACTCGCCGCAGCAGAGGACCACCGTCCGATCCAGCAGGTCGCGACGCCGCAGGTCGCGGATCAGGGCCGCGAACGCCGGGTCGAGCACCCCCACCAGCCGGCGGTGGATCTCGTGGTTGTTGACGTGCGAATCCCACCCGTCCAGCGTGACCTCCACGCAGCGCGCCCCGACCTCGATCAGCCGACGCGCCGCCAGGCAGCCGCGGCCGAACGGGGTGTCGCCGTACTCGGCCTGGACCTCGGCCGGCTCGCGCGAGACGTCGAACGCCTGGAGCTGCTTCGAGGTCATCATCGCCCGCGCCGAGGTCACGGCCTTGCGATGGAGCGTCGCCTCCACCCTTCTGGCTCGGCCGCGCGCGAACGCCCGGTCGACGACGTCCAGGTCGAGCGCCCGCCGCTCGTCGCGGTCGGGGGGGACGAACGGCGAGACGTCCGGCAGCTTGCCTCGCGGGTCGTCGACCTGGAAGGCGTCGTACTCCCCGCCGAGGTAGCCGCCGCGGCCCGGCCACTGGCCCGCGAGGATGGAGACGTGGCGGGGGATGTCGACCGGCCCGGCCGGCAGCTCGTGGCAGCAGACGGCGCCGATGGAGGGGTGGACGACGCTCGGGTCGGGGCGATACCCCGTCTTGAGCATGTACGTCCCGCGCTCGTGGTCCCCCTCCTTGCTGGTCATCGACCGGACCAGGGCGACCGAGCCCATCTCGGCCGCCAGGCGTTCGAAGCCCCCGGCCAGCCGGACCCCCCTGGCGGCGGTCTCGATGGCCTTCGTGCCGCCGGAGGTCGGGCCGTCCGGGTGCGGGTCGAAGGTTTCGAGCTGGCTGGGGCCGCCGGCGAGCCAGAGGAGGATGACGGAGGAGGGGGGGCCGTCGGCCCGTTCGGCCCGGAGCGCCAGCGCGTGCGCCGCGGGGGTCAGCCATCCCAGGCCGGCGCCGACGCCCAGCGTCAGGAAGCCGCGACGATCGATCCGCATGGGCGGGCCCTCAATGGTTCCAGGAGGCTTCGGCGGAGTTCAGGAGCGTCCAGAGCAGGTCGGCGGTCAGCTCGGCCCGCGCGCCCCCGCGGACGCCCCGGAACCTCGGCGTGAAGTGGGCGGCCTCCTCGGGCGTCGGCCGGCGGGTCAGCACGCACAGGTAGGCCGATTCCACGAGACGTTCGTCGTCCGGGGCGAGCTTCGCGAGCCGGTTGGAGGCGTTGCCCCACTCCGTCTTGATCCGCTTCTCGATCAGGTCCCCGTTCATGAGCAGGAGCCGCTGGGGCAGCGTGCCGCCGCGAGCGGCGAACTCGTCCTCGCCGGCGTCGCCATAGCGGCGGACGAAATCGTTCCCTTCCGTGTAGGTGGCGAGCCGGACCAGCCATGGCGATCGCGGGCCGATCGTCGCCAGCGAGGCCGATTGCGCCAGGCCGCCGGCCACCTGCTCGGGCCGGAGCCGGGTCATGGGGAACGCGGCCCACGTCTCCTCCTCGGGCGACTCGGCCTCCTCGGGCAGGTCGATCGATTCCAGCCGGAACGCCTCCGTCGCCGCGATGGCTCGGAGCAGCCGCCGGAGGTCGCCGCCGTGCTCGATGAAGTCGGCCGCCAGCAGGTCCAGGGCTTCCGGCGGCTCGTCGACGGAGGGGATGTCGTCGACCGGGTCGACCAGGGGCCGGCCGAAGAGGATCGCCCAGGCCCGGTTGGCGACCGCGCGGCCGAAGTACGGGTTGCGAGGGTCGACAATCCAGGCCGCCAGCCGATCGCGCGGGGGGCCTTCGGCCGGGAGGAGATCGGGGCGCGACGGCACTTCCGGCTCGACCTCGCTCGGCTCCTTCGTCCGGCGGTCCGGCGGGCGGTAGTCGCTCTCGCCGTCGGAGACGCCGCGGAGATTCGACCGGACGCCGCCGAAGAAGGCCGCCAGGCCGCGGAAGTCCGCCTGAGTCCAGGGCTGGAACGGGTGGTCGTGGCACTGGGCGCAGTCGATCCGGGCGCCGAGGAACGCCCGCGAGACCCGCGCGGCCAGGCGCTCGGGGTCGGGCCGCTCGGTCGCTTCGTCGCGGGTCACGGAGACGAAGTTGACGGCGGGGTGGTCGGTCCAGATCCCGCGGCCGGCCACGAGGTCTCGGACGATCTCCGGGTAGGGGCGGTTCTCCAGCAGGGCGTCGCTCAGCCAGGCGACGAGCCGACGCCGCCGGAAGACGATGAACGGGCCGTCTTCCACCCCGACGAACGCCCTCGCGAACCTCTCGGCGAGATAGTCGGCCGAGCGGCGGTCGCGGAGCAACTCCTCGGCCCAGGCGTCGACCCGGCGGCCGGGCCCGATCGCCTCGAACCGCCGGATCTCCTCCAGCGACGGCGGGGCTCCGGTCAGGGCGAGGTTGAGCCGTCGCATCACCGCCAGCTCGGAGGCCAACGGGGCGGGCTCGATCGCCCGGGATTTCCAGGCCTCCCGGAACGCCTCGTCCACCCGCGCCGAGACTCCCGGCCGCGCCAGGGCCTCCACGCGCGACGGGGGCGCGGTACGGATGGCCCCACGACCCGTCGCCATCGCGGCCCCGGCCACGACGCAAATGAACCCGAGGTCTCGCAGGCGCATCGGGAGCACTCCCCATCAAGCATGCCCAGCCCCACGATGGGGATGCGTCCATTACCCCGCCGGGGCCGCCCGCGTTTCAAGAGGGCGCCGCGACCACGGGGTTCGCGATGAAGGCCCTCGGCGTGGGCCGGGTCCTTGACGCATGCGTTGACGGTACCCTTCCGAAGAAATTCAGAATTGACCCGAGCCGGCCGTTCCGTGGACGCGGCGCAATGATTCGGATTGCTGGGGGCATTTATAGTTATCGGGGTAAATTTCGAATGTCGCGAATTTTCTTCTTGCGTGGCGGCGTCGCCACGTCTAATATCGGTCCCGAATACGGAGGAGAACAACGGGTGACATCTTCATGAGTCATCTGTCTCGATGGATTCGAGAGTGCATCGACGCGGGCAATCTTCGGGGACGCTCGCGGATGCTCGGACGCGGCGCGCCGCCCGTGAAGGGTGGATTCGTCTCCCGACTGCATCCAGGGATCGCGGCGGGCCCCAGGACGCACCAACTTTGAGGAGTACAACTTCGATGAAGCTCGGCAAAGTCCTGTTCGCCACCGCATTGGCCCTCACGCTCGGACTCGGGTCCTCGGCGAATGCCGACTCGATCGGGTTCAACGCCAGCGAGATCACGGCCGACGGAGATCCGCTCGGGCCGATCGATGGGGCCACGGTCTTCACCTTCGCCACCGACCTGTTCGGCCCGGATACGCAGGTCACGGTGGACAACCCGACGGGCATCTTCGCGAGCATCGCGGAGGGGACCGAGATCGCCAGCTCCGTCCTCGACCTCGCCGCGGCCGGCGGGGAAGCGGACCCTTATCTCACCCTGACGCTCAACCAGTACAGCTTCCTCGCGACGGGGCTGATCTCCGACCTCTTCGAGAACAACGGCCGCCTGATCACCTTCACGGGCGTCATCAACGGCCCGCCGGGCTTCGACCCGCTCGCCGCCGAGTTCGTGATCTCCTTCACCCAGGCGGGGGGGCCCGGCAACACCATCTCCTACTCGGGCACGCTGGCCACCGCCGTCATCCCCGAGCCCACCTCGGTCGCCATGCTGGCCATCGGCGGCCTGGGCCTGGCCTTCGCCGCCCGCCGTCGCCGCGCCCTCTGACGACCTGACGGGCACGCCGGCGAGCCCGCGCCGAATCGCGACCATCCGCCCGGCCCGCATCCTCCGCGATGCGGGCCGCGTTCGTTTCGAACGATGTTCCCCCGGGGGAGTGAAACGCGGCGTCGGCCGTGGGAGTAATCCTCACCATGGAGACGGTGCCCGCCATCATCGAACCGCCGGGACGAGCGGCCACGCGGACCGCGACCGCGGGCCGCGCGCGACGCGCCGCGGCGCGGCTCGGCGGCGCGGCCGTCTCCGGCGCCGGTTGGGCGTTCGGGCTGGCCTCGCTGGTGGTCGGCCTGGCGGTGCTCACGTCGATCCCGGTGCTGCAACTCCTGGCGTTGGGATACCTGCTGGAATCCTCGGCGCGGGTGGCGCGGACGGGGAGGCTGCGCGACGGCGTCTTCGGCGTGGGGCTGGCCGGGAGGGTCGGCGGGATGGCGCTGGGGGCCGTCGTCGCGATGGTCCCGATGTGGCTCGTCGGGTCGTTCGCCCGGTCGGCGGCGATCGTCGACCCGGGCGGGGCGGTGGAGCGAGGCTGGCGGGTCGCCCTGATCGTCGTCTGGGCGCTCACGACGGCGCATCTGCTGGTCGCGTTCGCGCGGGGCGGGCGGCCCTGGCATTTCCTCTGGCCGTTCGGCGGGCCGTCCTGGCTGCGGCGTCGGTTGCGCGAAGGGGGGCTGTACGCGGATTCGCGCGACGGCTTCTGGGAGTTCGTCGGGAGGTTCCGGCCGGCGCACTACTTCCGGCTGGGGCTGACGGCGTTCGTCGGGACGATGGCGTGGATCGGGCCGCCGTCGGCGATGATCGCGGCGACCACGAGGGCCCCCCTGCTGGCGCCGCTGGGGATGCTCGCCCTGGCCATCGTGGCGCCGATCGTCCCATTCGCTCAGACGGCGTACGCCGTCGAAGGCAGGGCGTCGGCGCTGTTCGGGATGCGGGCGATCCGCGAGCGCTACCGCCACGCGCCCTGGGCGTTCGCCTTCGCGCTCTTCATCCTGCTGGCGGCGTCGATCCCGCTGTATCTGCTGAAGATCGAGATGATCCCGCGCGAGGCCGCGTGGCTGCCGGGGCTGATCTTCGTCGTGTTCCTGTCCCCGGCGCGGCTGCTGGTGGGGTGGGCCTACGCCCGGTCGCTGCGGCGGGAGCGCCGCAGCCATTGGTTCTTCCGGCTGCTGGGCAGGCCGGCGATCGTGGCCGTGGCCGTCGTGTACGTGCTGGTCGTCTTCCTGTCCCAGTACACCTCGTGGGGAGGGGCCTGGAGCCTGTTCCAGCAGCACGCGTTCCTCACCCCCGCGCCGTTCCTATGGTTCGAGCGCTGACGGAGCGGAGCGCAACGGAACGGGACGCGGGAGCTCGATTCAGCCGAGGTCGGCGGCGGCGGGCTCGTCGAGGATCCAGACGACCCGGTCGGCGACCGTGCGGAGGACGGAGGCGGGGACGGCGGCCGTGATCGGGCCCTTGAGCGCCTGGGCGACGATCGGGGCCTTCTTGGCGCCGGTCGCCAGCATGATGATGGAGCGCGCCGCGAGGATCGCGCGGACGCCCATGGTCAGGGCGCGGGGGATGACGGCCTCGGGCGAGCCGAACTCGCGGACGGCGTCGGCCACGGTGATCGGGTGGAGGTCGACCAACCGGGTGGGGAGGGCGGCGAACTCGTCCACGGGGAGGTCGGAGGGCTCGTTGAAGCCGATGTGGCCGTTGCGGCCGATGCCCAGGAGCTGGAGGTCCAGGCCGCCGTCGGCCTCGATCCACCGGTCGAACTGGGCGGCGTGCTCGGCGGCGGCGTGCTCGGGGACCGTGCCGTCGAGGATGTGGGCGCGATTGGCGGCGAGGTCGACCCGGCCGAACAGATGCCGGTGCATGTAGGAGCGATAGCTCAGCGGGTCGAGCGGCTGGATCGGGTAGTATTCGTCCAGGTTGTAGGTCGTCGCGTCGCGGAGCGAGAGCGCGCCGGCGGCGACCCGGGCGGCGAGGAGGCCGTAGACCTTCTCCGGGGTCGCGCCGGTGGCCATGCCGAGCACCGCCTTGCCGCGCGCGGCGACGGCGTCGGCGACGATCCGCTCGATCCGATCGGCGGCGTCCTTGCTGGCGGACTCGGCGTCGGGGTGGACGATCACGGAGGCGTCGGCGACGCGCAAGGGACGTTCGGCGGGCATTGGATGGGCTCGCGGCGGGGGTGATTCGGGTCGTTGGATCGAGGCCGGGCGGTCAGGTCGACGCGGCGGTCCTGGCGGGCCCGGCGGCGGTCGAGGGGGGCGTCGCGGCCCCGCCGGCCTGCTCGCGCAGGAGTCCGAGCGCCCGGTGGATCGGGTCCGGGGGGTTGTTGGTCGCCCGATCGGGGTCGTAATTTTCCAGCTCGAACAGCTCGACGCCGACGAAGCGCTCGTCGGTGCGGTGGGCGCGGCCGGCGAGGCTGTGCCCCTCGGCCCACTCGCGCGTCAGCGCGGCGTAGGCGCGGCCCAGGTGCGAGCAGTACTGGGTGTAGTCGGTCAGGAGGATCTGCGAGGCGTGGCAGTGGATGGCCCACTCCTTGGTGCGCTCGGCCTCGCCGTCATAGGTGAAGTACGCGTTCGGGCGGGCGAGGGGGCCCCAGGGGGTCCAGCCGGTCATGACCAGCGTGTCGTGCAGCCCGGCGCCGAGCAGGCCGACGGCGGCCAGGGCGCGGGTGACGCGGTGGGCGGCGTGGGCGTCGGTCGCCGGCGGGACGATGATCGCGCCGGGGCGACGCTTGACGAACCAGTCGACGACCTTGGCGACGTCGGCCTCGGTGGGGCGGTAGCCGGGCTGGCGGTAGCCTTCCAGGTTCCAGCAGACGGCCTCGGCCCCCAGGACGTTGCATTCGAGGCGGAACTCGGCCTCGCGCATCGTGATCTTCTTCTGGTCGTTGAGCCAGGGCGCCGCGACGTTGCGCTCGCCGGCGAAGACCAGGACCTCGATCACCGGCAGGCCCCGGCGCACGGCGTGGTCGTGCAGCAGGCAGGCGGCGGTGATGGCCCCGTCGTCGGCGTGCGGGCAGAGCATCACCAGGGGGCGGTCCGGGCCCAGCGCGCCTCGGAGCGGCTCGCGGACGTCGACGAGGTGTCCGTGCGCTTCCGACCCGCCGGCGGCCCGGAGGAGGGCGTCGAATTCCGATCGCCGCGAAGGCGTAGACGAGTCGTTCATGGATGCGTCTTGTGGGGGATTGGATGGATTGGGGCGGATTCGGCGGTCGCGCCTCGGGGCGACGCGCGACGTGGGCGGGGGCCGTGATGGAGAGCGAGTCGGGCCTCGCTCCATCCATTGTGCAGTCCGCCCCCGGCCTCGTCAACCGCCGCGGGAGGGGGCATGGGCGTCACAGGGAGTGCTCCGCGAACAGCCGGGCGCGGAAGTCCGACCATTCCGAGGCGGGGCCGCCCCCGGCCTCGGGATGCTCCCGCAGGTGCTCGGCGAACAGCTTGTCGAGGAGGTTGAAGCGCTCGGAGACCGCCCGGACCACGGCCAGCGCCAGGGCCTCGGCGGCGCGGGGGTTCTCGCGGCGGAGCTCCTCGTAGGCCGGGTGATGCAGCGTGAGCAGGCGGACGTCGGACGTCGCCCGGACGGTCGCCGGTGGCCGCGACGGGCAGAAGAACGAGGTCGTGCCGAAGACCGCCGGCGCGACCAACTCGGTGATGAAGTCGACGCGGCCATCCTCCCCGCGCCGGACGATCTCGGCCGTCCCCTCGATTAGGAACGACAGGTGGTCGTTGGGCTCGCCCTGGGCCAGCAACGTCTCCCCCTTCGCGGCGCGCTCCTCGGCCAGCGCCCGCAGGAGGTCCCGCTTGGTCTCGCGATCCGTCGATTCGAGCCAGGGGGCGGCCATGAATCGTTCCGCGTCGTCGGCGTTGATCATCGTCCATCCTCGGTTGATGATTTCGCCCGGGCGTCACGCGGGGAGGGCCCTCGCGCCCGGGAGCCTCCAGGGTATCGCGTTCCGGGATCTTCTTCAAATCGAACGGCGGCGGGGGGGAGGGCGAACCTTGCGGATCCCGGCGAGTTTGGCCGGCGACGGGGTCGCGCCCCCGGCGGCGCGGAGCGGGGCCGGGAAATGGCCCGAGTCGGCCCGCCGGGATGCCGATCCAAGACGACGGATGAGATCGATGGAAGGTCCGGCAAGGAAGCCCAGGGCCGCGGTCGCGGGGAACGCGCCGCCCCGGCGGGAGGAGACGCCATGAGGTCGTCGCGCGTGTCAGTCTGGGCGATTGGCTTGCTGCTCGGGCTCTCCGGCTGCGCCGGGGTCCGCCAGCAGGGGGCGATGCCGGCCCAGGGCGGGCCCGTCGCCGTCGCGTCGGCGCCGACCGGCCCGCGAGGCTGGCTGGCCCGTCGGTTCGGCGGGGGATACTCCCCCGCGGTCCACTCGCAACTCGGCTCCATCCCCCCGGCGTCCGCTTTCCAGGGCGCCTCGGGCGGAGGCTGGGAGGGGGTCCATCAGTTCGCCCGGCCCCCCTGGGTGACGCGCCAGCCCCAGCGCGGGCCCATCTTCGGCGCCAACAACCCGAAGCCGAACCCGTCGCCGGCCGAGCTCAACGAGGCCATCGCCCGGATGACCGCCGGCCGTCGGACCGACGACCAGGTCCTGCCGGTCCGGAACTTCGACAGGCCCCGGCCGGAGGACGACGACGACCACGAGGGTGATTCCCTCGCGGCGTCGGACGTCGGGCTCCCCGACGCCCTGACCGCGGCCCAATCCGACGAGCCCGAGACGGAGCCGACCCCATCGCCCCCCCCCGCCGTCGCCGTCTTGCTGAGCGTCCGCCCCGTCGAAGAACCGGCCAACGCCGACGCCGCGCCGGCCCGCCGGCTCCCCACGGAAGAGGCCGCGCCCGAGTCGGAAATCATGCCCGAGCCCGTGCCCGAACTTAAGCCCGCGCTCACGCCCGAGCCGGAAATCAAGCCCGAGCCCGAAGCCGCGGCCGAGCCGGCGAGCGCGGAGGCCCAGGACTTGAACCTCGTCCGATCCGCCCAGGCTCCTCCCCCGCCGACGATCCGCCCCGAGCCCGGCTCCAGGCCCGCCCCCGCGACGCCGAAGCCAGAGGAGGCCCCCGAGCCGCCGACCGTCGACGAGGCCCCGGCGCTGGAGCCCGTCGCTCCTCCCCCGGCCGAGGAAGCACCCAAGCCGCCCGCGGTTCCCTCGGTCGAGGAGGCCGCCAAGCCCGCCAAGCCCGCCGAGCCGCCGACCGTCGACGAGGCCGCGAAGCCGGCCGAACAGCCCAGCGTCGCTGAGGAACCGAAGGTCGAGGTCGACGAGGCCCCGAAACCGGCCGATTCGAGCCCGCCGGCCCCGCCGACCGTCCCGTCCCCCGAGACCCCGGATTCGGAGACGGAGGAGGCGGGCACGCCTGAGCCGACCTCGAAGACGATCGTCGAGGATGTCGCGCCGGTCGCCCAGGCCCCCGCCCCCCAGTCGCCCGCGCCGACCGCGTTGGCGACGAACCAGACTCAAATCTACGAGTCCCCCATCGCGGCCCCGCCGACGGCCCAGAAGGCACGCCGCTGGTCGTTCTGGAAGTGGAAGTCGACCGGCCACGGCCACGGCCACGGCCACGGCCACGCGATGGCGTCGCCCCAGGCACCGGCCACGCTGCCGCCGGCGACGTTCCCGACCTCCTACGAGTCGGTGTGGGCCAAGCCGCTGGTCCCCAGCCCCCAGTCCGCGCCGGTCGTCCCGTCGGCCCAGGCGGCCCCGGTCGTCGGCAAGGAATCGTGCTGGCTGGTCGACCGCCTCAAGAATCGCGCCCGTCAGTTCAAGGCCTGGAAACACGAGCACATCTGCAAGCACATCCAGGACTTCAAGGCCGCGCTCCGGGGCGACCGCTGCCACGACTGCAAGCACGCCGTGACCCCCAGCCCGCAGGCCGTCCCCAGCCCGCAGGCCGTCCCCACGCCCCAGGCGAAGCCCAGCCCCCAGGACTGGCCCGTCATCGGCGGCTCCCGGTTCGGCCTGTATTGAGGCCCTGGTGGTCGAGAACGAAGCGAACGGCCCGCGGCCTTCTGGCCGCGGGCCGTTCGCGTTCGGGGGGCGTGCGATCCGCGCGGAGGTTACTCCCCGGCGGAGTCGGCGTCCAGCTCATGGAGCAGGGCGCGGATCGGGGCGAGGACCCAGGCGGGGCGGCGGGCCAGATCCTGGCCGAGGTCGTCGAGGGCGCGCTCCAGCAGGAAGATCCGCAGCAGGATGTCGACGTCCTCGCGGGCGGTGGGGAGCACGCCGGGGGCGTCCATCGCGTCGAGGTAGGCGTCGACGAACTGCCGGGCCGCCCGGTCGCGCCAGCTCCGGGCCCAGGGCTCCAGGGCGGCGCGGTCTTCCTCGCGTACCAGGCCGGGGGGCCGGGCCTGCTTGCTGGCCAGGTCGTTGAGGACGACGTGGGCGGCGTAGTCGAACGACCGGATCATCGCCGCGACGTCGCGGAGCGGAGACCGCTTCACCCGGCGTTCGCCGGGGGTGTCGTCGGCGTCCCCCTCGAAGTCGTAGATGACGAAGTCGGTGCCGGTGAAGAGGACCTGGTCCAGCTCGTAGGCGCCGTGGATGCGGATCCGAGAGCCTCCGAAGGGGCGGTCGGCCACGACGCGGAACCGGTCGACGAGGGCGTCGCGCAGGCCGAGGAGGCGGGAGGCCTCGGCGGCGATCGGCCCGGGGAGCTTCGGCGCGGCGGCCGCGAGCTGCGTGAAGACGTGATGCGTCAGGTTGCGCATCGACTGGTAGAGCGACCGCTGGTAGAGCCTGCCGAACGGCTCGGGCCGGAACGCGGCGTCGCCGCGGGCCGAGGCCAGGAGCCGGTGCATCCGCGCCGTCTGGGCGCCCAGCCGCTGGGCGTGGACGTCGAAGGCCGCCATCAGGGTGTCGGGCGCCACCTCCTCGGCCGGGGCCGGGGCCTCGTCCGCGATTCGGGCCTCGTCCGCTAGCGTCGACTCGGCGGGGACGGGCTCCGGCCGGTGGTGGGGGCCGGCGGCCAGCCGCTCGTAGAACAGGCTGAGGTGGTTAAGCGTCATGGCCCAGGCCGTCCCCTGGTTGGGGATGAACTGGTTGAGGATCGCGACGGTGGCCGGCGGCCCGTGCACCCGGCGGTATTCGATGTACCCCAGCACCGGCGCGACGACCAGGGAGTCCTGGCGCTCGGCGAGGAACGACCGCATCTCGAAGTCGGGGTTGATCTCGGACTCGATCGCGCGGAACGTCTTGAGCGTCAGCCGCTCGTCGAAGATCAGCGTGGTGTTGAACCGCTCGCTGCGGGTCAGGAGCGTGGGGACCGGCGGCGCGTCGCCGAGGCCCAGCTCCTCGAGCCCCTTCGAGGCCACGCCGACCAGCTCGCCGTCGGCCAGGGGGACGGTCAGGCCGGAGCGGATCGCCTGCGCCAGCGCGGAGCCGCATTGCGGCGCCGCCAGGGCGTCGCAGAGCACGCCCCGGCGCGGCCCCTCCACGCGGGCCAGCAGCGTCGCCGGGCCCGAGTCCAGCAGCCGCGGGACCTCCTCCTCCGGGACGAGGAGCAGGGGGATGAGGTTGGCGATCGAGCCGTGCTTCTCCAGCTCCGCCCGCACCACCAGCCACTGGACGTCGTCCACCCCCGCCGGGTCGGGGAACGACCGGGTCACGTCGACGTGCACCATCCTGGGGAGGCCCGCCGGCCGCCGACGCTCCAGGAAGGCCGGCAGGATCGGGTCCAGGCGCTCCGATTCCACGCGGGCCAGCTCGGCCCGCCAGTCGCCGGCGACCTCCAGGACGGGGAGGTCGGCGATCCGCATCGGCTCGCTGTCGACCGTCGCCGCGCCCGCCTCGACCGGCTTGACGAGGAACCAGAAGAAGGCGTAGGGGGAGAGGGTCAGCCGGTACGGCCGATCGTCGATCGGCGGCATCAGCGTGTGCCCCGCCAGCTCCTCCAGCGCCGCCCCCTGGAACTCGCGCAGGTCCAGGTCGACGTACTGCATGAACCGCGACAGGTTGGCGACGACGAGGATCGTCTCGTCGCCCAGCCTCCGCGTGAAGGCCAAGATCCGCGAGTTCTCCGGGCGGAGGAACTCGATCGTCCCGCGGCCGAACGCGCGGTGCCCCTTGCGCAGGGCGATCATCCGCTTGGTCCACCAGAGCAGCGAGTTCGGGTTGCGCTGCTGCGCCTCCACGTTCACCGCCTCGTAGTGGTATTCCGGGTCGATGACGACCGGGAAGTAGAGCTTCTGGGGGTTGCAGGTCGAGAAGCCCGCGTTGCGGTCGGGCGACCATTGCATCGGCGTGCGGACGCCGTTGCGGTCGCCGAGGTAGATGTTGTCCCCCATGCCGATCTCGTCGCCGTAGTAGAGGACCGGCGTCCCCGGCAGCGAGAACAGCAGCGCCGTCATCAGCTCGATGCGGCGGCGGTCGTTGTCCAGCAGCGGGGCGAGCCGGCGGCGGATCCCCAGGTTGATGCGGGCCTCCGGGTCCTCGGCGTAGGCGCGATACATGATGTCGCGCTCCTCGTCCGTGACCATCTCCAGCGTCAGCTCGTCGTGGTTCCGCAGGAACATGCACCACTGGCAGTTCTCGGGGATCTCCGGCGTCTGGGCGAGGATGTCGAGGATCGGGTAGCGGTCCTCCTGGTGCAGCGCCATGTACAGGCGGGGCATGACCGGGAAGTGGAACGCCATGTGGCATTCGTCGCCGTCGCCGAAGTACGCGACGGCGTCCTCGGGCCACTGGTTGGCCTCGGCGAGGAACATCCGCTTGGGGGTCGGGAACTTCTCGTCGAGCCGCTCGCGCAGCAGCTTCAGGAAGGCGTGCGTCTCCGGCAGGTTCTCGCAGTTGGTCCCCTCGCGCTCATACAGGTAGGGGATCGCGTCCAGGCGCAGGCCGTCGACCCCCATCTGGAACCAGAAGTCCAGAAGCGGGAAGACGGCCTCCTGCACCGCCGGGTTGTCGTAGTTCAGGTCGGGCTGGTGGGAGTAGAAGCGGTGCCAGTAGTAGGCGTTGGCCACCGGGTCCCACGTCCAGTTGGAGCGTTCGAAGTCCTTGAAGATGATCCGCGCCTCGGAGTACTTCTCCGGGTCGTCGCTCCAGACGTAGAAGTCGCGCTCGACGCTCCCCGGCGGCGCCAGGCGGGCGCGCTGGAACCACGGGTGCTGGTCCGAGGTGTGGTTGAGGACCAGCTCCGTGACGACCTTCAGCCCCAGCTCGTGGGCCTTGCGGAGGAACTCGCGGAAGTCGGACAGCCGGCCGTAGGCGCGGTTGACGGACGTGTAGTCGGCGATGTCGTAGCCGTCGTCGCGCAGGGGGGAGGGGTAGAACGGCAGGATCCAGATCGCGGTGATCCCCAGGTCGCGGAGGTAGGGGAGCTTGAGCGTCAGGCCCGGGAAGTCGCCGATGCCGTCGCCGTTGCTGTCGTGGAAGGCCCGGACGTGGGCCTGGTAGATGATCGCGTCCTTGTACCACAGCCCGTCGTCCGGCATCGTTCTGGCTCCAATGCGTTGCGCCGCGACCCGCGGCGGTCGCGAGCGTGCTCCCCCTTCCCCCGACGGAGGGGGAGGTTCGTCGGGTTTCCCGGGGACTCAAATCCCGTGCCGAAGGGCCCCGGGGTCAGTTCCGCAGGCTGGACAGCGGCGCGGGGATCCGGCCGCCGTGGCGGACGAACTCGGCGGAGCCGCCGGCGGCGTGGATCGGCAGGATGTCCATCTCGCCGAAGAGGCCGCCGAAGACGGCGCGCTCGCCGGCCTTCTTGCCCGGCACGGGGATGACCCGCACCGCGGTCGTCTTGTGGTTGATCACGCCGATGGCCACCTCGTCGGCGATCAGCGCCGAGAGCGTCTCCGCGTCGGTGTCGCCCGGGACGGCGATCATGTCCAGGCCCACCGAGCAGACGGCGGTCATCGCCTCCAGCTTGGCGAGCGTGAGGTCGCCGGCCTCCACCGCCTTCGCCAGCGCCGAATCCTCGCTGACGGCGACGAACGCCCCGGAGAGCCCGCCGACGCTGGAGCTGGCGAAGCTCCCCCCCTTCTTCACCGCGTCGTTCAGGAGGGCCAGCGCCGCGGTCGAGCCGGGGCCCCCCAGCCGCGAGACCCCCATCGCCTGGAGGATCTCGCCGACGCTGTCGCCCACCTGCGGCGTCGGGGCCAGCGACAGGTCCACGATCCCGAACGCCACCCCCAGCCGCGCCGCCACCTCGCGGCCGATCAGCTCGCCGACCCGCGTGACGCGGAACGCCGTGCTCTTGATCTCCTCGGCGATGTCGCCCAGCGTCGGCCGGCTGGGGGCGTGGGCCACCAGGTCCTCGACGGCCGCCTTGACCACCCCGGGGCCGCTCACCCCGATGTTGATCACGCAGTCGGGCTCGCCCTGGCCGTGGAACGCCCCGGCCATGAACGGGTTGTCGTTGGTCGCGTTGCCGAAGATCACGATCTTGGCGCAGCCGAACCCGTCGTCGTCCCGGGTGCGCTCGGCGGTCTCCTTCAGGACGTGCCCCAGCGCCGCCACGGCGTCCATGTTGATCCCGGCCGCCGTCGAGCCGACGTTCACCGACGAGCAGACGCGCTTCGTCGTCGACAGCACCTCCGGCAGGGCGGCGATCAGCCGCCGCTCGGCCTCGGTCCAGCCCTTCTGCACCAGCGCCGTGAAGCCCCCCACCAGGTCGACCTCGACCTCCGCGGCGACGGCGTCCAGCGTCCTCGCCACGGCCAGCAGGCCCTCGGTCGAGTGGCCGGCCGCCACCCGGCCGATCGGGCTCAGGGCGATCCGGCGGTTGACGATCGGGATCCCGTAGCGGCCCTCGACCTCGCGGCAGACGGCGCGCAGGCGGCCGGCGTACTGGATCAGCCGCGCCCGGATCCGGTCGCAGAGCGTCGTCACGTCGGGCGAGGAGCAGGGGGCCAGGTCGATCCCCATCGTGACCGTCCGCACGTCCAGCTTGTGCTGCCGGATCATGCTGAGGGTCGCCAGCACGTCTTCAGTTCGATGCAACGGAGTCTCCTTGGCCGCGAAGCGCGGCGCCGATGCGGACGGGGCTGGGCTCGGTGGTGGCGGCGAAGATGTTCTCGTGCTGGACGAACGCCTCCAGCTTGTGCGCCCGGCCGTACCGCTCCAGCTCGGACCGGATCGCCGCGGGGGTCAGGTCGTGGGGGATCAGCGCCTCCATCACCAGCGAGAAGCGCTCCCCGTCCACCCGCGCGTGCAGGTCGACGATGTTCGCCCCGTGCGCCGCCAGCGACCCGGCGATGCCGTGGACGATCCCGGGGCTGTCGTCCCCCAGGACGGTGAGGATGAACCGCTCGCCGGACGGGACCTGGACCGGCTCGGCGCCGTCCTTGATCTCCGTCACCTGGACCTGCAGGTCGAACCGCCGGCCGCGCTCGTGGATGGCGTCCACGATCTGCTGCCTCGTGGCGGGGGAGGAGGCGAACTCGGCCTCCAGGATGATCGTGAAGTACCCCCGCATGACCGTCTGGCTCAGTTCCAGGACGTTGCCGCCCAGGTCGAGCAGGGCGCCCGTCACCGAGTAGACGATGCCGACGCGGTCGGCCGCGGTGACGGAGATGATGAAGCTGCTCATGGACGCTGACCGATCGCCTTTCGTTCAGGGGGGACGCCGCCGCCCGGCCCTCGGGCCGCGCGATTCAACGAGATTCCGCCGCCACCACGCCGGCGCCGGCCTCGGCCCGATCCGCCGCCGGCCGCCCCACGGAGCCCGCCGCGACCGCCAGCGCCGCCCAGCCCGCCAGGATCAGCAGGCCGCCGGTCGGCGTCACCCACCAGATCCCCTTCACGCTCGTCAGGGCCAGGGCGTAGATCGAGCCCGAGAACAGGACGCCGCCGGCCAGGAACATCCAGCCGGCCAGGTGGAGCGCCGGGCCGGGCCGCCCGAGCGCCTGCAGGATTCCCACGGCGACCAGGGCCAGCGCCATGTAGATATGATAGTCCACGCCGGTCTGGAAGCTGGCGGCCTTGCCCGCCGCCTCCAGCTGCGGCTTCAGCGCGTGCGCGCCGAAGGCCCCGATGGCCACCCCCAGGAACCCCCAGGCGGCGCCCGCCCTCAGCCAGAAGCCGTCTTGCATCTCGGTTGCGTCTCCGTTGCGGTCTCTCGTCATGGCGCGGGGGCGGGGGCGACGGCCGCCGGCTCGCGGCCCGAGACGACGGCCCGCGCCTCGGCCGCCAGGAACAGCGAGCCGGTCACGCAGACCAGGCCGCCCGGCCCGGCCAGCCTTCGAGCGGTCGCCAGCGCCTCCGCCGGGTCGCCGGCCACGACGACCGGCCGGCCGTCGATCGCCTCGGCCGCGGCGGCGACCTCCCCGGCCGGCACCGCCCGGGGGTTGTGCAGGTATTGCGTCGCGACCCGGTCGCGGAACAGGGGGAGCAGCTCGCGGAGCTGGCCGGGCAGGTCCTTCTCGCGGGTCGTCCCGAAGACCAGCGCCCGCGGCACGTCCGGGAAGTGCGCCCGCAGCGTCTCCGCGAGCGCCGCCGCCGAGGCCACGTTGTGCGCCCCGTCGACCACCAGCCAGGGACGGGTGCCCATCACCTCCACACGCGCCGGCCAGCTCAGGCCGGCGAAGCCCCGCGCCGCGTCCGCCGGCGAGACCGCCAGAGACGGATCGACCTCCGCCAGCGCGTCGAGGCCCGCCAGCGCCACGGCCATGTTGTGCGCCTGGTGTGGACCGAGCAGCGGCACGTCGAGCACGCCCCAGTCGGTCCGCCAGGTCCGCGCCGCCGCGCGCGAGGGGGTCGGCCGGTCGATCGGCGGCGCCGGCGGGAACTCCTCGTACCGGAAGTCCGCGTCGATCTCCCGGAGCCGACGCCGACGCGCCCGGGCGACCTGGCGCACGACCGCGCGGGCCTCCTCCTCGCGGACGCCGCTCACGGCCGCCGCGCCGCGCTTGAAGATCCCCGCCTTCTCCCGCGCGATCGCCCCCAGCGTGTCGCCGAGCTGCCGGGTATGGTCCAGCGCGATGCTCGTGACGATCGCCACCAGCGGCCGGACGATGTTGGTGGAGTCCAGCCGCCCCCCCATGCCCACCTCCAGGACGACCGCCCCGGTCCCCCGGCGGGCGAAGTGGAGCAGGGCCATCGCGGTGGTGATCTCGAAGAACGTCGGCCCGATCCGGTCCGAGCCCCGATCCGCGGCCTCCATCGCCTCCACCGCCGCGCGGACCTCGTCCACCAGCCCGGCCAGCTCGTCGGGGGCGATCGGCCGGCCGTCGATGACGTACCGCTCCTCCAGCCGCTCCAGGTGCGGCGAGGTGTACAGGCCGGTCTTCACCCCGGCGGCGGCCAGCGCCGCGGCCATCATGGCGGCGGTCGACCCCTTCCCCTTGGTCCCGGCGACGTGGACGACGCGCAGGCCCTTGTGGGGGTCGCCCAGCCGCCGCAGCAGTCGGCGCATGCGCCCGAGGCCGAGATCCGCGAGCGCCCGGGGCATGCCCACGCGCTCGTAGTCCAGCCGGCCGTAGAGGTAGTCCAGGCGATCCTGGTGGGGGTCGAGCATGACGAACCCGAGGGTGTCGACGTTATGGGGGCGATGGGCCGTCGGCCGCGTCCGGCCCGAGAAGGGCGCGAATCCGGTCGGCCAGCACGGCGAGCGAGAGATCCTTGGTCCAGTAGGCCACGGCCCCCAGCGCGAAGCCTTCGAGCCGGGTCTCGGCGTCCCGCTGGTGGGTGAGCATGACGACCTTCAGGCCGATCGCCTCGCGGGAGTCGCGGAGCTGTTCCAGGACCTCCAGCCCGTTGAGGACCGGCATCCAGTGGTCGAGCACCAGGAGGTCCGGCCGGTGGGCGCGGACCAGCTCCGCCGCCTCGGCGCCGTCGGCGGCCTCCCAGACGACGCAGCCCAGCCGTCGCAGGAATTCGGCGTAGACGGCCCGGAGATCGGGCTCGTCCTCGGCCAGCACGACGATCGCGCCCACGCCTTCCCCCCATCGCCCCGCGAGAACCGAGCGCCCCTCCTCACGCCGTCACCAGCATACCTTCCCCGCCGTCGGTCCGCCATGGCCGGGGCCGCGACCCGCCCGCGCCCGGGGCGGGCGGACTAGAGGTCGTCCCGGATGCGCGGAGAAGGGGCCGTCCCGGGCTTCGGCGTCCCGGGGCCGATGGGCTCCTTGGCGGGCCTCGCCCGCTTGCCGATCCGCGCCTTCGTCGCGGCGGGGGGCCCGTCGACGGCCGGCCCCGGCGGCGGCGTGGACGCGGGCTCGGGACAGCCCGCAAAGCAGGCGGCGGCGACGAGGCAGGCCGCGAGGAAACGGCGAATCTTCACGACGGGCGTACTCCAGGGGGGAACGACGCGCGGCGGACAAGCCGCCGGTTTACCACGTGTCGGCGCTCACGACCTCGCCGCCGGCCCGCGTGGCCAGCGACCTGTAGGTCGGGACGCTGATCGAATCCCGGACGAATCGAACCGAACCGTCGACCATCGCGAAATTGGCCCCCCCCGGATGCGGGCCGCGGAACCCCATGTTGCCGAGGTTCAGGCAGGCCGGTACGGCGATCCAGTCGGGAGGGTAGGAGACGACGCCGAGGCATCCCAGGAAGACGGAGCTGCCACGGTCGCGCGGCGCGTTCAGCCTCGGCACGCAGGAGGCCCCCCCGGTGACGCGGATGTCGCCCCAGGCGTCGTCGCCGGCGTCCGGGCCGTTCCACCAGCCGCCGATGTAGTTCAGGTAGAAGAACGACGACCCGGGCTCGTCCTTGAAACGCGAGGTCTCGCCGAAGAGGAACGTGTTGCTCGTCCCGTCCACGAACGCCGGCAGGCGATGCGTCGCGTTCGTCCCGAACGCCCCGTCGCCGGGGACCTGGTTGCAAAGCTCGGGGTGCCTCCCCGCCGGATCCGGCATGGCCCCCGTCGTCGACCAACTCAGGAGGTACTGCTCCTCCAGGCCGTTGCTGGTCGCGTAGGAGGCCTGCGGCGACGAGATGAGCCCCGGCCCCACGAGGCGGGCCGCCTGGGTGTCCGAGGGGCAGACGTAGGTCGACACCATGGTCGTGCCGGCGGTCACGTTCGCCGCGCTGTTGTACGGGCGTATGAGGTTGAAGGCGTTGTAGCCCGCGCCCGCCTCAAGATAGGGGAGGATGTAGCAGAACGCCGTGTGGTTCAGCGCGGACTCCCACGAGCACGGCTCCCTGACGGTCCGCGAGAACGGCGTCCGGCTGACCGTGCGACGCCCGAACGGGAGGCTGCCATGAATGGACTCGTAATTCAGGGTCGCCAGCGCGATCTGCTTCAGGTTGTTGACGCATCGCGCCCGCCGCGCCGCCTCTCGGGCCGCCTGGACGGCCGGCAACAGCAGGGCGATCAGGACCGCGATGATCGCGATCACCACCAGGAGCTCGATCAGCGTGAAGCCGCGGTCGAATCGTCGAGGCCGATACATGGCTGGACTCCATGGGGTCCGTCCGGGATCGCCATCGACCCCGAATGGTCCGGGAAGGCCGAAGGCGATTCTCCGAGCGAGGAAGCGCCAGGGCCGCGGCCGGCTCGATACGCGCCCGCCCGGCGTTCCCGCATGGAAAAACTTAACATGCCGGCCGAGGATTTCTTAATTATGCAACTCCCGGTCCCGACGCGCGGGGGCGCGGGCGCGGATCGGGATCGGTGGGAGACCGCGATTGACCCCCCGGCCGGGGCGGGGCTACGATGGATCCGTCCACGCCCGACCGATGGCCGCCGGGCGGCCGGGCGACATCCTTCAGACATTCAGGGGCGGCGAGCCGAGGCCCGGCGGGGGTCGGGCGGGCCGCGGGACGGTGGATCGATCGTGGAGATCACGCTCAACGGCCAGCGACGCGACGTGCCGGACGACCTCACGGTGGCCCGGCTGCTCGGCCTGCTGGAACTCAAGCCCGAGCACGTCGCGGTGGAGGTCAATCGCGACCTCGTCACCCGCTCCCGGCACGAGGGGGCCACGATCGCCCCCGGCGACGAGGTGGAGATCGTCACGCTGGTCGGCGGCGGAGCCCCCGACCCCGCCGCGCCGGAGCCCCCGCAGCTGACCATCGGCGGCCACTCCGTCCGCAGCCGCCTGTTCGTCGGCACCGGGAAGTACTCGTCCCTGGAACTGATGCGCGAGTGCCTGGAGGCCAGCGGGACCGAGGTCGTCACCGTCGCGGTCCGCCGAGAGCGCCTGTTCGACCGCGAAGGCCGCAACATCCTCGACTTCCTGGACCCGAAGCGGTACACGATCCTCCCCAACACGGCCGGCTGCTTCAACGCCGAGGAATCGCTGCGCACCGCGCGGCTGGGCCGCGAGCTGCTCCAGGGCCTCGGCAACCCGGGTGCCGACTGGGTCAAGCTGGAGGTCCTCGCCGACCCGCGCACGCTGCTGCCGGACCCCGTCGCCACGCTGGAGGCGACCCGGGTGCTGGTCGCCGAGGGCTTCCACGTCCTCTGCTACACCAGCGACGACCCGATCATGGCGCGCCGGCTCAAGGAGGCGGGCGCGGCGACGGTCATGCCGGCCGGCAGCCCGATCGGCAGCGGCCAGGGGGTCCTCAACCCCAACAACATCCGCATCATCCTGGAAGACCTCAAGCGGGACGACCCGAACTACCCCGTCATCATCGACGCCGGCGTCGGCACGGCGAGCGACGTGGCGATCGCCATGGAGCTGGGGTGCGACGGCGTGCTGCTGAACACCGGGATCGCCGGCGCCGCCGACCCGCTCCGCATGGCCCACGCGATGCGGCTGGCGGTCGAGGCCGGCCGGCTGGCGGCCGGGGCGGGGCGGATCGAGCGGAAGCTGTACGCCACCGCCTCCAGCCCGACCCAGGGATTGATCGCCGGCCGCGGCGCCTGAACCTCGCCGCGCACTCACAGGGACGACCCCAAGCATGCCGCTGGACACGGCCTCGATCCTCGGACCCGACGGCGCCGTCGCGCGTCGGCTCCCCCGCTATGAGGCCCGCGACGAGCAGTTGCGCATGGCCGAGGCGGTCGCGAAGGCCATCGACGGCGGGGGCCACCTCGTCGTCGAGGCCGGCACGGGGGTCGGCAAGAGCTTCGCCTACCTCGTCCCGGCCATCCTCGCGGCGGTCGAGCAGAAGAAGAAGGTCGTCGTCTCCACGCACACGATCGCGCTCCAGGAGCAGCTGCTCCAGAAGGACGTGCCGTTCCTGCGCTCGGTGATGCCGCAGGAGTTCTCGGCCGTGCTGGTGAAGGGCCGCGGCAATTACGTCAGCCTGCGCCGGCTCGACGCCGCCGCCGCCCGCGCCGGGTCCACCTTCAGCAAGCCCGAGGAGTTCGACCAGCTCGCCGAGATGAAGCTCTGGGCCGCCAGGACGAAGGACGGCACCCGCTCCGACCTGGACTTCAAGCCGCTCCCCTCGGTGTGGGACGCCGTCCAGAGCGAGAACGGCAACTGCATGGGCCGCCAGTGCCCGCGCCACAAGGACTGCTTCTACTTCCAGGCCCGTCGCCGGATCTGGACGGCCAACATCCTGATCGTCAACCACGCGCTGTTCGTCTCCGACCTGGCGATGCGGTCGTCGGGCTACGGACTCTTGCCGGATTACGACGTCGCCATCTTCGACGAGGCCCACACGCTGGAGTCGGTGGCGGGCGAGCACCTGGGCATCCAGCTATCGAACGTCGGGATCGACTACGTCCTGTCGCGGCTCCACAGCGAGCGGACGAAGAAGGGGATCCTCGCCGCCCACGGGCTTTCCGACGCCGTCGAGCAGGTGCGTCGGGTCCGCGCCGCGGCCGACGACTTCTTCGAGGTGATGACCGAGTGGCACGGCCGGCAGTCGTCCCCCACGGCGAGGGTTCGCCAGCCGATCCACGTCTCCGACACGCTGGCCGAGGAGTTGAAGCGGCTGACCACGGCCATCGACCGGGGCGCGGAGCACGTCGAGACCGACGAGCAGCGGATCGAGCTTTCCGCCGCCGCCGAGCGCTGCGAGGGCCTGGCGATGGAGGTCCGGACCTGGGTCCGGCAGGCGGTCGAGGGGCAGGTCTACTGGGTCGAGTCCGAGCCCGGGCCGAGACGCCGCATGCGCCTGGCCTCCGCGCCGCTGGACGTCGGCCCGACGCTCCGGCGCACGCTGTTCGAGGCGACGCCGACGTGCGTCCTCACCTCGGCCACGCTCTGCGTCGGCTCGCCGCCCAAGTTCGACTTCTTCAAGGCGCGCGTCGGCCTGACCCGCGCCGCGACGCTCGCCCTGGGGAGCCCCTTCGACTACCCCAACCAGGTGACGATCCACCTCGCGCGCAACCTGCCGGACCCCTCGACCGCCCCGCGCGACTTCGAACGCGACGTGGTGATGGCGATCGCGCATTACCTGGATCAGACGCGGGGCAAGGCGTTCGTCCTGTTCACGTCGTATAAGATGCTGGAATCCGCCGCGAGGACGCTGGCGCCGTGGCTGGCCGAGCGGAACATCGCCCTGTTCGCGCAGGGGGAGGGGATGTCCCGGACCAAGATGGTGGAGGCGTTCAAGAGCGACGTCAACAGCGTCATCTTCGGCGCCGACAGCTTCTGGCAGGGGGTGGACGTCCCGGGCGAGACGCTCTCGAACGTCATCATCGTCCGCCTGCCGTTCTCGGTCCCGACCCACCCGCTGCTGGAGGCCCGGCTCGAGGACCTCAAGCGGCGCGGCGGCAACCCATTCTTCGACTACCAGATCCCGGAGGCGGTCATCAAGCTGAAGCAGGGCTTCGGCCGCCTGATCCGTTCCAAGTCCGACCACGGCATCGTCGCCATCCTGGACCCCCGCGTCCTGACCAAGCCCTACGGCAAGACCTTCCTCAACTCGCTCCCCGAATGCCCCCGCGTCGTCGACACCCGCGATTTCGGCCGATGACGGGCCGTTGCCGTTGACGCCGGAGCATGCCCATCAAGGGTGAAACGCGCGTCCCCCTCCCCGGGGGGAGGGGGGACTTCCATCGGCCGCTCTCGGCGGCCTTGTCACGACTCGCCGTGCCGCGGCGCGAACCACGGATAGATCGCGGGGAGGACCAGCGACGTCAGCAACGTCGAGGTGAACAGGCCGCCGATCACCACCGTCGCCAGCGGGCGCTGGATCTCCGCGCCGGGGGTCGTGGCCGTGGCCATGGGGATGAAACCCAGGCCGGCGACGAGCGCGGTCATCAGGATCGGCCGCAGGCGGACGATGGACGCCTCGCGCGCGGCATCGTGGGCCTCGACGCCGTCGGCGCGCAGGTGCTCCACGGCGCTGACCCAGACCAGGCCGTTGAGCACCGCGACGCCGAACAGCGCGATGAAGCCGACCGCCGCGGAGATCGAGAACGGCAGCTCGCGCGCGGCCAGCGCGAAGACGCCCCCCGTCGCCGCGGTGGGGACCGCCGTGAAGATCAACATCGACAGCCGCATCGAGTGGAACGAGCTGTACAGCAGCAGGAACAGCAGCACCAGGGCCACCGAGGCCACGATCGCCAGCCGCTTCTCGGCCGACTCCAGGTGCTCGAACTGGCCGCCCCACTTCAGGATGTAGCCCGGCGGCAGCTCGACCTGCTCCGCGATGGCCTCCTGCGCCTCGTGGACGAACCCGGACAGGTCGCGGCCCCGGATGTTCACGCCGACGTACACCCGACGGCTGATGTTCTCCCGCTCGACCTCGCCGGGCCCTTCCTCCATCCGGATGTCGGCCAGGTCCTTCAGCGGGATCGGCCGGCCCATGGAATCGACGACCCGGATCGAGCCGATCTTCTCGGCGTCGTCCCGCCAGGAGAGGGGCAGCCGGATCTGGAGCGGCCGGCGGATGTTCCCCTCGAAGACCGTCCCGACCGTCGTCCCGCCGAGCGCCGAGACGACGTCGAGCACGTCGGAGCCCTTGATGCCGTAGCGGGCCAACTGGTCGCGCCGGACCTCGATCTGGAGCATGGGGAGCCGGCCCGCGGAGGGGATCTTCACGTCGTGCGCCCCCTCGATGCGCGAAAGCACGCGCTCGACCTCCGCCGCCTTCTGGCGCAGGACGTCCAGGTCGGGCCCGTAGATCAGCGCCGCGACGTCGCTCTTGACGCCGGCGACCAGCTCGTTGACGCGCATCTCGATCGGCTGGCTGAATCCGAACTTCACGCCCGGCACGTTCTCGCCCAGCAGCGCGTCCATCTCCTCGATGAGCATGTCGCGGGTGATCCCCGGTCGCCACTGGTCGCGGGGCTTGAGCATGGTCCAGACGTCGGTCTGATGCACGCCCATCACGTCGTTGGCGATCTCCGGCCGCCCCGTCTTGCAGAAGACGGTGCGGACCTCCGGGAACGTCCGCAGCAGCTCCTCGATATGGGTGGAGATCTCCACGGCCCGCTCCAGCGGCGCGGAGGGGATCTGGACGGCCTCGATGAGCAGGTCCCCCTCGTTCAGCCTGGGCATGAACTCGCCGCCGAGGTTGTAGCCGATCGGCACGCTCGCCCCCACCAGCGCCAGCGACGTCGTCGCCGCGAAGGCGGGGCGTCGGATGAAGAAGTCGAGAACCGGGACGTACAGCCGCTTGAGCTGGCGGATCAGCCACAGTTCCTTCTCCTCCGGCCGGGCGCTGAGGCCCAGCGACGCCATCACCGGCATGAACGTCAGAGAAAGGACGAGCGAGCCCGCCAGCGCGAAGACCACCGTCAGCGCCATCGGCCGGAACAGCTTCCCCTCCTGGCCCTGAAGCGCAAGGATCGGCAGATAGACCGTCATGATGATCAGCTCGCCGTACATCGTCGGCTTGCGGACCTCGATGGCGGCGTCGCGGACGATGTCCTCCTTGGGCCGCGTCCCCCCCTCGTGGCCCAGGCGCCGGACGCAGTTCTCCACCATGATGACCGAGCTGTCGACGATCAGCCCGAAGTCGATCGCCCCCAGGCTCATCAGGCTGGCGGAGACCCCCGTCAGGTACATCACGTCGGCCGCGAACAGCATGGAGAGCGGGATCGCCATCGCCACGATGATCCCGCCCCGCAGGTTCCCCAGCATCACCAGCAGGACCGCGATCACCAGGACGCCCCCCGCCGTGAGGTTGTGCAGCACGGTGTCGAGCGTGTCGCGGACCAGGTGCGCGCGGTCGTAGAGCGGCTCGATCGTGACCCCCGGCGGCAGCGACTTCTCCAGCTCGGCCAGCTCCGCCTTGACGTCCTCCACGACCCGCCGGCCGTTCTCGCCGATCAGCATCATCACCAGCCCGACGACGATCTCCCCCTGGCCGTCGCGCGTGGCGAGGCCGGACCGGATCATCGGCGCGGGGTGGACGCTCGCCACGCTGCCGATCGTCACCGGGACGCCGTCGCGCTCGTCGACGACGATGGCGGCGATGTCCTCCACCGTCCTCGCCTGGCTCACGCCGCGGATGTACCGGGCCTCCCCCTCGTGGACGAGGTAGCCCCCCCCGGCGTTGGCGTTGTTGGTCTGGAGCGCGTCGAACAGGTGGGTGATGGAGAGGCCGTACTCGCCCAGCCGGTCCGGGTCCACCTCCACCTGATACGTCTTCAGCTCGCCGCCGTGGGCGTTGATCTCGGTGACGCCCGGGACCTTCCGCAACTGGTACGAGATGAACCAGTCCAGCAGCGAGCGCAGCTCCATGGGCGTGACCGACGACCCGGGTTCCGCCTTCACCTGGAACTGGAAGACCTCCCCCAGCGCCGTGGCGATCGGCCCGAGCGTCGGCGTGCCGTACCCCTTGGGGATCGCCTCCATCGCGCGGGGGATGCGCTCGCTGACGAGCTGCCGGGCGCGGAGGATGTCCGTCCCCTCGTGGAAGATGATCGTGACGACCGAGATCCCGAACTTGGAGATCGACCGGATCTGCTCCACGTTCGGCAGGCCGCTCATCGCCGACTCCACCGGGAACGACAGCAGCGACTCCACCTCCAGCGGCGAGAGCGCGGGCGCCTCGGTGATGACCTGCACCTGCACGTTGGTCAGGTCGGGGATCGCGTCGATCGGCAGGTTGACCGCCGCGTACACCCCCATCCCCGCCACCAGCGCCGTGCCGACCAGGACGAAGAATCGATTGTGGAGCGACCAGGTGATGATGGCGTTGAGCATGGCTTTCCGGGGGAAGGCGGGGCGGGGGGCGGAATCGGTGGGCCGCGGTTTGACCGAGGAATACGGAGACGAAATTCGTCCCCTCTCCCGCCGGGAGAGAGCGGCCGCGCCAGCGGAGGGTGAGGGTCGTCGCGTTTCGGGGATAACGCCGGTCTCGCGGACCATGAAGCGTCGCGATGCCCGACGCGCGACGCCCCTCACCCGGCCCTTCGGGCCACCCTCTCCCGGGGGGAGAGGGGGCGCGTCGCCCGTTCGATGAGCGTGCGACGCCTTGCTCGCTCAGTCGTCGTCGCCCTGGTTCTGGAGGATCAGCTCGCTCTTGAGCACGAAGGCGCCCTGGGCGACGACGCGATCGCCGGGGGCGAGGCCAGACTCCACCACGACGCGGTCGCCGACGGAGCGGCCGACCTCGATCGAGTGGAGGGCGAAGGCCGCCTCGCCCTCCGCGTCCCCCTCGGGACGGAAGACGCCCGGCTTCCCCTCGACCTCGACGAGCGCCGAGGCCGGGATGGTCAGGGCGGGCGCCGAGGTCGGGCCGTCGAACAGGATGCGCGCGAACATGCCGGGACGCAGCACGCGGTCGCCGTTCCCGGTCCGCGCCAGGAGCGGCACGGTGCGCGTCGTCGGGTCGAGGATCGCGCCCACCGAGAGGATCTCCGCCTCGAAGACGCGGCCCGGGTAGGCCGTCGCGGTGACGCGGACGGACCCCCCCGCGATGCCGGGGATCTTCGCCAGGTCGGACTCGGGGATGTTGGCCGTGACCCACACGTCGTCCAGGTCGGCCAGGACGAACAGCAGGTCGATCGGGTCGGCTCGCTGGCTGGGGACGGCCGACTTGGTGATGATCGTGCCGTCGAACGGCGCGACGATCCGGTAGGCCGTCACGTCCTCCTCGCGCGCCGCGGTCTCGGCCTCCTCGGCGCGGTCCAGCAGGCGCTTGATGTCCTCGTCGACCCCCAGGATCCGCAGCCGCTGGCCGGCGTCGACGACGGCCGACTCGGCCAGCTTCAACGCCTGGTCCGCCAGCCGCCGCTGCTGATCCGCGTCGAACCGCGCCTGCTCCACCGTGGCGTAGAGCTGCGCCTGTAGCCCCTCCCGCGTGTGCCTGGCGACGACCGCCGGATGCTCGCCGAGGATCTGCTTGCCCCGGAGCAGCTCCGCCTTCTCCTCGTCGTGGCTCGCGATGTCGAAGTTGGTGTAGGCCTGGATCAGCAGCCCGCGGTACGAGCCGAGCGGCTGGTCGGCGAACTCCTTCTCCAGCACGGCGGGCTCCACCCCCTTCGTGATCTCGGGGATGATCTTCGCCACGGTCTCGGCCACCTTGGACTTCCAGTCGGCCTCGACCCGCGCCGTGATCAGCTCGCGCTGGCGGGCGCGGAGGTTCAGCCGGGCGGTGCCGACGTCCGGGCTGTCCAGCGTGACCAGCGGATCCCCCTTCTTGACCGTCGCCCCGAGCGAGACGTGGACCTCGCGGACGATCCCCGCGGCGCGAGAGCGGACCTCGACGCGGCGGTCGGCGTCGACCTCGATCCGGCCGGCGACGCCCAGCTCGGTGGGCAGCTCCAGCGCCTCCGCCTCGACGGTCCCCACGCCGGCGGCCTTCAACTTCGCGTCGGTGAGCCGCACCAGGCCTGGATGCGCCTCGGGTGTCGGCTCGGGAGACGGGGCCGCCGCCGGGCCCGGCGCCGCGCCGATGGTCCGCAGGTGGCCGGGGAGTTCGATGGTCAGGTGCAGTATCAGCACGGCGAGCAGGACGGCCGCCGCGCCCCACGGGACCAGGCCGGAGGATGGCCGACGCGACGCGCGCGCGCCGGAAGCCGAGATGCTAGACATTGGGTCCACTCCGCTGCGGAAAGCCGATCGTCCTTACCCACGTTCGATCCACGGCGGGCGCGAGGGCACCCGCGGGGCGAGGCGCGGTAAGGTTCAGCAATTCCGGCGGACGAGCCGCGCGAGGGCCGCGTCGGCCGGGAGCCCATCCGAACTTGCGTGGAGCGCGGGGCCCAGCTCGGGCGGGGCGGGAGGAGGGGGGGCGAGCCAGCACGCGGGGGCCTTCGCCAGGTGCTGGACGAATGCCGTCGCGGTCCGGGATCCGACGTCCGAGAAGTCGCGGACGATCGCCCGGCCCGACATCGGATCCAGGGAGTTCGGGTCGCCGTCGTCGGCGTGCGCGACGGGGATCGACGGGTCGGCCACCGGGTCGGCCTCGCCCGCGGAGCGGGGGAGCAGCCAGTGCCAGTGCAGGACCGCGACCTCGTCCCCCTCGCCCGCCAGGGGATGCCATCGCAGCAGGTGGTCGTGCTTGGGGCAGACCTCGCCGGGGCCGTGATGGTGGCGGATGACGTGGAAATCGGCCCGCGGGAGCGGGACGTGGAGCAGCCCCGGGATCAACAGCATGATCCCGAGAACGCGAGCGAGCAGGCTAATCGGCCGTCCTCGTCGCATTCCGCGCCCCATGACCCCCGGAGGAAACGGGCCTCCCGGCCCGCACAAGGTTCAAGGTATTATGGAAGGCCGAATTCACCCGGTCAAGCCGACGCGCCGGGGGGATCGTTCCCGGAGTCCACAACCAACGGTCTTCCCCCCCGCTGGAGGGGGAAGAAAGACCGCGCGGCGGTCAGATGAGGGGGAGCCCGCCCACGGTGCCTTGGGGCTCGGAACTCCCGCCCCGGCCGAGGCCCCGGCAGGCCCGTCGGAACCGCGATGATTGTGTCGCTCGTCCCCCCCTCATCCGGCCCTCCGGGCCACCTTCCCCCTCCAGGGGGGAAGGCCGTTAGGTTGAAATGCGGACCGCCGCGATCGAGGCCCCCGCCCCGCGTCGCCCCCCCCGAGTCCCGACATGCCCGCACGATCGCTCCTCGTCACCGACTTCGACGGCACGCTGACCCGCCACGACTTCTACCAGCTCGCCATCCAGGAGCTGCTGCCGCGCGACCTCCCCGATTACTGGGGAGATTATCGCGCCGGGCGGCTCACGCACTTCGAAGGGCTGCGCAATTACTTCTCGCACATCCGCAAGAGCGAGGCGGAGGTGCGAGAAGTCGTCGGCCGCATGGTGCTGGAGCCGCGTCTGGCGGAGTGCCTGCGCGAGCTGGACGCCGCCGGCTGGGACGTGGTCGTCACCTCGGCCGGGTGCTCGTGGTACATCGACATCCTCCTGGCCGAGGCGGGCGTCGACCTGAAGGTCTACGCGAACCCCGGGCGGTTCGTCGAGGGTCGCGGGCTGGTGATGGAGCTTCCCCCGCCGGGGCCGTTCGCCTCACGCCAACTCGGCGTCGACAAGGCGGGCGTCGTCCGGCACGCGCTGGGGCAGGGGCGGCGCGTCGCCTTCGCCGGGGACGGCTTCCCCGACCAGGAGGCCGCGCTGCTCGTCCCCGCGGATCTCCGGTTCGCCCGCTCCGACCTGGCCGCCGCGCTCGCCGAGGCCGGCCAGGGCTTCATCCCCTTCGACCGGTGGTCGGAGGTCGCCCGGGACCTTTGCGGGAGGCCGTCATGATCGCGAAGACCCAGATCGGCATCCCCTCGCTCGTCCGCGCCAAGGCCGGCGCGCTCGACCGGCTGGGGATCTACCTCAAGCGCAACGACCACCTCAGCGCGGTGGTCCTCGTCAGCCACGGCATGGTCCCGGCCTACGTCGAGCGAGCGAGGGCGACCCTGGCCGCGAACGGGATCGCCCGCGACCACTGGGTCGAGGTCGAGGAGGCGTCGTTCGAGACGGCCGCCGAGCTGTTCCAGTCGCTCCGCAAGGAGACGAAGGCCGTCGTCGGCCTCGGCGGGGGGAAGGCGCTCGACGTGGCGAAGTACGTGGCGTTCCTCGCCCGGCTGCCGTACTACGCGACCCCCACGTCGCTGTCCAACGACGGCTTCTGCTCGCCGCAATCCAGCCTCACCATGCGGGGCCGGCGGAAATCCCTGGCCGCGGCGCTGCCGTTCGGCGTGATCATCGACCTGGAGGTCTGCAAGGACGCCCCCCGGCCGCTCTGGATGTCCGGCGTCGGCGACCTGGCGTCGAAGATCACGGCGGTCTTCGACTGGAAGCTGGCGTTTCACGCCGTCGGCGAGCCGGTGGACGACTTCGCGGCGCTGCTGTCCGACGCCACGGTGTACCAGTATCTGGGCCAGCCGACGTTCGACATCCAGGGCGCGCGGCTGTTGAGCACGTCGCTGATGTTCAACGGCATCGCGATGGAGATCTGTGGCTCGTCCCGCCCGGCCAGCGGCGGCGAGCACCTGATCTCCCACGCGCTCGACGCGATCTCGGCGCGGCCCCGGCTTCACGGCCTCCAGGTCGGCGTGGCGACCTACCTGATGAGCCTGCTCCAGCGGAACGAGTCGGCGCGGATCGACCGGCTGTTCGACCAGGCGGGTTTCTGGGAGACGATCAAGGCCGACCCGTTCTCTCGCGACGAGTGGGCCGGCGCCATCCGGATGGCGCCGTCGATCAAGGAGGATTTCTACACGGCGTTGTCCCAGGAGGGTGCCATCGACCGGGCGATCGCGCTGCTGGATTCCGACGACCGCCTCCGCGCCTGCTTCGGCGGTTGAGGCCCTCGACCGACCCGTCCGGCCACACGAGGTTGACACGTCGCGCAAGATGGGCAAAATGTCCGTTCGGCCCAAGGTTGGGGATGATCGGCCATTCGCCGGGCGGGATGCCCGGCCGGGAACGCCAGGGACCGGCCATGAACCAGACGTTGCGGATCGTCGTCGCGTGCGCGTTGGCGCTCGCGGCCGTCGCGCCGGCGGGGCTCGCCGGGGAGTCGGCATCGGAGCCTTCGAAGCCCCACGGCCGGGTCGCGCGGTATGAGATCGGCTCGGGCCCGCGGTCGTACTGGCTGTTCGAACCCGCCGACCCCAAGCCCGAGAACGCGCCCGTGGTCGTGTTCCTTCACGGCTGGTTCTCGGTCAACCCGGCGATCTACGGGGCCTGGATCGATCACCTGGTGCGCGACGGCAAGACGGTGATCTTCCCGCGATACCAGAACGACGTCGGCACGATGCCGAGGGAGTTCCTCCCCAACGCCCTGCACGCCGTGCGCGACGCGCTCGACGTGCTGCACGCCGGCCGCGACCACGTCCGGCCGGAGCCGGGGAAGTTCGCGCTCATCGGTCATTCGGCCGGGGGGAACCTGGCCGCGCAGCTCGCGGCGCTCTCGGCCGACCCCGCCAACGGGCTCCCCGAGGTCAAGGCGGCGATGGCCTTCTTCCCCGGCGAGGTCTTCCCCAGCCGCGAGCCCTCCTTCGACCGGATCCCCGAGTCGACGCTACTCCTGGTGGCCGTCGGCGAGGAGGACGTCCTCGTGGGCGACCAGCGCGGCCGGCAGATCTTCGCCCAGGCGACGTCGGTCCCGCGCTCGCGCAAGCGGTTCATCCTCTACCGCTCCGACCGCCGCGGCAGCCCGCCGCTCGTCACGGAGCACACGGCCCCCTCCGGGGCGAACCCGAAGCTCGACAACGGCGAGGGGATCCTGCGGAACCTCCAGCTCGGCATGGGGAGCGTCAACGCGCTGGACCGCGCCGGCTTCTGGCGGGCGGCCGACGCCACGCTCGACGCCGCGTTCTCCGGCCAGACCCTCGACGATGTCGCCGCCGACCCCGACGTCCTCTCCCACCTCGGATACTGGAGCGACGGCCGCAGGGTCACCCCCCCCATCGTGGCCGACGATCTCGCCGCGGTCCCCCGCGTCATCCTGACCAACGGGATCCGCATCATCCCCTGGGACTTCAACCTCAAGGCCGCCTCCAACACCGAGGCGGCCCGCGAGCGGCGCTGACGGCCAACCTTCCCGCCGACTGATCCCGACCGCGCCCCCCTGCCGATAGGAAGGGTGGAGGCGAATCGGGGCCAGGAGGTGGCGGGGAATGTCGCGCACGACGAAGAACAAGGCCGTTGTTCCCGACGCCCGCTCGACCCCCGAGGTCGACGGCATCGACACGCTCGAGGCCCTCAAGCGTCAGGTGACGGCCCTCCAGCGCATCAGCAGCATGGGCCTGCTGGCCGGCGGCGTCTTCCACGAGCTCAACAACGCCCTGACGCCCGTCATCAGCTACGCCAAGCTCGCCCTGCGCAACCCGGACCCGGAATATCGCGAACGTGCCCTCAAGAAGATCCTGGAGGCCGGCGAGCGCGCCGCGGCGATCACCGGCGGCATGCTCGGCATGACCCGGCCCGGCCGGACCCCGAACCACCGCGAGCCGACCGACATGGGCCGGCTGGTGGACGAGGTGATCATGCTGGCCGGCAAGGACCTGAACCGGCACAACGTCCGCCTGGACGTCCAGATGGCGGACCGCCCCTTCGCGCGGGTCAATCCCACGCAGATCCAGCAGGTGCTGGTCAACCTGCTCATCAACGCCCGCCAGGCGATGCCCGAGGGGGGCCTCGTGACGCTCCGCCTGGCGACCGACCCCGCCGGTCGGAGGGTCGAGCTGAGCGTCGCCGATCACGGAGTCGGCATCGCCCCGGCCGACCTCAGGCGAATCTTCGAACCCTTCTTCTCGACCAAGTCCGGCCCCGACGCCGCCGGCTTGGGGGGCTCCGGCCTGGGCCTCTCCGTCTGTCGCGACATCGTGGAGGCCCACCACGGCCGCATCCGCGCCGAGAGCCGACGCGGCAAGGGCTCCACCTTCACCCTCATCCTCCCCACCTGTCCCCCGCCCGCACTCGCCGAGCCCCACGTCGGCGCGGCTTGAGGCCGAAAGGCCCGAGATCGACCTTTGTCATCGATCCTCGAAGTCCATCAGGCGGTCGATATCTCGGCGGCCGTGGAGTACGCGGACGACTTCAATGCCGCCCTCGACCGGGCGGTAGAAGACGAGGTGGTTCGCGAAGCCGTCCACCCGCCAGACGCGGATGCCGGCGAGCCGAGGATTCCGCGAATCCCGGATGGCGCCGACGCCAGGATTCCGGGCGAGAAAGGCGAACGTCTGATAGGCCGCGTCGTGGAATCGAAGGGCGGTCTCGAAGCTGGCGTGATCGCCAAGATAACCAGTCTGCTCATCCACGTCCCGGTCGGCGTCGGGAAGGATGGAGAATCGGGGCATTACTTCCCCTTGGACTTCGAGAGCCTCTCCACCAGACGCCGCTTCTTATCTTCCCAGTACTCGGGAGTGACCTCGATCGGCGGGCCCGAATTGAGCCCATCCAGGAGGAGTGCGTCGACCCGCTCTTCCACGCGTCGTTTCTGGTCGGCCCGGATGAGATCACGGACGTACTCGCTGACGCTGCTATAGCCCCCCTCCGAGACCCGCTCCTGAACGAACGACTTCATCGATTCGGGAAGCGCGACGTTCATCGTTTCCATGGCGGGATCCTCCGTTGGGAAGGCTAGACTTCGCGATGGTTCTTGTCAACCCATTGCCAATCGATCCCTGAACCTGGCACGACGTCCGGCATCATGAGCCTGTCGGCATCAGCGTCCCGCGGCTCGAACAGCTTCCACCATCGCCTCGACCAGCCCGTCCCAGGTGTAAACCGTCGCCTCGGCGGCGACGTCCCAATCCAGCTCGCGCGCGGCGGTGGTGGTGACGGGGCTGATGGTGGCGAGCTTCACGTCGCGGCCCACGCGGTGCCGGGCCTCGGGGGAGAGCAGGGCGTGCAGGCGTCGGGCGATCGCCGGGCTGGAGAGGGTGATCCAGTCGACCGAGCCGAATTCGATCCGGGCCAGCACGTCGGCGGGGATCGATTCCGCGTCGGCGTTGCGATAGACGGCGACCTGTTCCACGTCCGCCACGCCGCCCAACTCGTCTTGCAGGATCGTCCTCCCGCGATCGGCCCGCGCCAGCAGGATCCGCGAGCCGGCCGCGACCTTCGCCAACTCCTCGGCGAGCGACTCCGAGCGGAACGACGGCGGGACCAGGTCGGCCCGGAGGTGATAGCGCGACAGGGCTTCCGCCGTGGTCGAGCCGATCGCCGCCAGCTTCGCGCGACCCAGCGCCCGAAGGTCCTTGCCCCGGGCGAACAGCCGATCCAGGAACATGCGGACGCCGTTGGTCGAAGTGAAGACGACCCAATCGTAGCCGTCGAGCCGGTCGATGGCCGAGTCGAGAGGGGCGGCGTCGGCGACGGGCAGGACGTCGACCGTCGGGGCGATCAGCACTTCCGCGCCCATCGCCTCCAGCCCCTCGGCCGCGCGCCGGGCCTCCTCGCGGGGGCGGGTCACGACGATCCGACGCCCGAACAGGGGGCGGGACTCGAACCAGGTCAGCCGCTCGCGCTGCTCCACGACCCGGCCGACCACCAGCAAGGCGGGGGGCCGGACGTGGGCCTCGCGGGCGCGATCGGCGATGCTCCCCAGGGTCGCTTCGACCACGCGCTGGGACGGCGTCGCGCCGGACTCGATCACCGCGGCGGGCGTGTCGGCCGGCTTCCCCTCGGCCATCAACGACCGCGCGATGTGGACCAGGTGGGCGACGCCCATGTAGAAGACCAGCGTGCCGGGGAAGCGCGCCAGGGCGTCCCAGTCGATCCGCGCCGGCGAAGTCGGGTCGGCCAGGCCGGGCGCCTGGTGGCCGGTCACGAACGCCACGGCCGAGGCCACGCCGCGGCCCGTCACCGGGATCCCCGCGTAGGCCGTCGCCCCCACGCCGGCCGTCACGCCGGGGACGATCTCGAACGGGATGCCGAGGGCGCGGAGGTGCTCCGCCTCCTCGCCGCCCCGGCCGAAGACCATCGGGTCGCCCCCCTTCAGCCTCACCACGGCCCGGCCGGCGAGGGCGTGCTCGGCGAGCGTGGCGTTGATCTGGTCCTGCGTGAGCTGGCACCGGCCGGACCATTTCCCCGCCCGGACCCGCAGCGCCCCGGGGGGCGCGAGGTCCAGCAGGCGCGGGTTCGCCAGGTGGTCGTGGACGACGACGTCGGCGCGGGCGAGGACCTCGGCGCCGCGGCGGGTCAGCAGGCCGGGGTCGCCGGGGCCGGCGCCGACGAGATGGACGATTCCGGGGCGGTCTTGGGGGGCCATGTCGGGGGGGCGTGATCCATTCAAAGGACGGCGAGGGGCCCGCGAGTGACCCCGTACTGGTTGGTCGCCCGCAGCTCCCGCCACAGGGTCTTGCCGTCGCGGAGGCCGGCGGCCGTCTCGCGATAGAGCGTCAGCGTCTTCGCCACGGCGGCCGGCGAGTCGTCGAGGAACTCCACGCGGAGGTTCCGGACGCCCCGCGCGATCAGCCGGGGGAGGAACTCCGCGGCGGTCTGGGGTGTGGCGTTGAACAGGGTGTTGCGGCAGCCGACGTCGGCCTTCAGCGGGTGCTGCTTCCCCACCCGGTCGCGGAGCTTGACGTCGTGATGGTCGCAGGGCCGCCCGCAGTTCGTGTGGTCGGTCCCCGGGGAGAGGAACGCGCAGAAGACGCAATGCTCCATGTGGAACATGGGAATTTGCTGATGGATCACGACCTCCAGCCAGTCGGCCGGGGTGGCGTCCACCAGGTCGAACAACTGGCCGGCGTCCAGGTCGTAGGAGGCCGTCACCAGCGAGGCCCCGCGCTCGCGGAGCAGGGCGACGCTCAGCGGGTTGGCGGCGTTCAGGGAGAAGTCGGCGACGAACGGGACGCCGCGCTCGGCGCAGAACGCCAGGCCGCCGGCGTTGCGGACGAGCAGGCCGTCGGCGCCGGATTTCTCCAGCGCCTTGAACAGGTTCCGCTCGGCCGGCTTCTCGACGCGGGGGCTGGCGACGTGGATCGGCAGGCCGACCCGCCGGGCCTCCGCGACCGCCTCCTTGTACCCCTTGATGTCCTGGTAGTCCGCGTAGATCGCCGACGCCCCGGCCGACGCCGCCGCCTCGATCTGGTCGGTGCGGCGGACGAGCGCGGCCAGTCGCGAGGGCTCGCCCTCGGGGCGGGCGGCCCGCTGGCGCTCGGCCTCGATCCGCAAGGGCTCCAGCAGCGTCGGCAGGACCGGACCCGGGGCCGTCGGCCGGCTCGGGGGGACCTCGGCCAGCGCGTCCAGCCTGGCGACCAGGTCGCGCCGGACCTGGTTGAGCACGCTCTTGGGGACCATCGGCCCCCCCTCGATCTCCACGATCAGGGCGTCGAGCCGATACGGGGTCCCGCCGAGCCGCCCGAGCTGTTCGCGGATCAGCGCCTCGTCGGCCGGTCGCGACGTGGCCGGGGCGAGGGGGGAGTCGCCGACGACCTCCGCCACCGCGCCCGTCGTCGCGCGGGCCTCCGCGCGGATCGGCTCGCCGACCGCCGCGCGGACCCGCGCGTCCAGGCCCACCAACCCCGTCGGCGTCCCCTCGAACGATCGCTTCAGGCGGGAGGTCAATTCGGGATCGTCGGTCTTCCACGCGCGTTGGCCGCGATGGAGTCGAGTCAGGTCGACGCCGCCCCGGCCGAACCGAAGCTCCACGACCCCCGCGCGGCCGGCGACCGGCTCCACCTCGTAGACGCGCCCCCCTTGCTCGGGGACGTTGGCCTCCTCGTCGCCGTCGAAGACCAACCCGTCGCCCGGCTTGACCGCCGTCGCGGCCCTCAGGCGAACCCCCGATCGGCCGACGGACTCGACCTCCCCCAGCGGCACCCCGCGCTTCTTGGCGTAGTCTCCCCGGACGAGCACCTTGTGGTTGTTGCCGTCGAAAAAGCCGTGGCTGAACCCGCGCGAGAAGGACATCTCCATGTCCTCCACCTCGCGCGAGGTGAACTCGACCGGCCGCCCCGCCCACGCCTCGTCGATCGCGCGGCGGTAGTGGCGGGTGATGTTCGCGACGTACTCGGGCGACTTCAGCCGCCCCTCGATCTTGAGGCTGGCGACCCCCGCGCGGATCAGCTCGGGGACCAGGTCGTAGGCGGCAAGGTCCTGCGGGCTCAGGAGATATTGGGTCTTGCCGAGGTCCACGTCGCGGCCGTCGCAGACGATCTGATAGGGCATCCGGCACGCCTGCGCGCACTCGCCCCGGTTCGCCGACCGGCCGCCGAGGGCCTCGCTGGTGAGGCACTGGCCCGAGTACGCCACGCAGAGCGCGCCGTGGACGAAGACCTCGATCGGCACCGTCGATTCCGCGTGGACCTTGCGGACCTCGTCCAGCGAAAGCTCGCGGGCCAGGATCACGCGCGAGCAGCCCAGCTCGGCGGCGAGGCTGACGCCTTCCTCGCTGGTGATGGACATCTGGGTCGACCCGTGGATCTCCAGCCCCGGCGCGACGGCCCGGATCAGCCGGGTCAGCCCGATGTCCTGGACGATGACCGCGTCCACCCCGGCGTCGTTCAGCTCGCGGACGTAATCCTCTACGTCGGCCAGCTCCGACGGGAAGATCAGCGTGTTGAGCGTGACGTAACCCTTGACGCCGTAACGATGGAGATAGGCCATCGTCTCGGCCAGGTCGAGCCCGTCGAAGTTCGTCGCGCGGATCCGGGCGTTGTGCCGCTTGAGCCCGAAATAGACCGCGTCGGCCCCGTTGGCGACCGCCGCGCGCACGCAATCCGGATCTCCCGCCGGGGCCAGGAGTTCGGGCTTGACCCGCCCCCCGGCCGGATGGTCGGGCGTCCCCTCGGTGGTCGTCAATCGCTCGATGTCCGTGGCCGCCGCGCTCAAGTTGTTGGATCCCGGATGACGCCCGTGCCGACGCGCGCCCCGTGGGCGCGACGCAATCCCACCATTATCGGCCCGCGGGACGATCGAACAAGGGACGTTGACGGCGGGGCCGTCGCGTCCCCCGCCTGGGCTCCGAGGAGGCTCGCGTGTCAATTTCGCGGGCTGTTTTCTGGCAAGGACTTACGTCGATTCGCGGGCGACCCCGCGCGGGAATCGGCCGAAATCTCGGAAAACCTGAAATCCCAACGGCATGGCCCCGGACCATGTGGGTGATTGCTGATGGCGCTCATTGACAATCCGGAATCGGTTGAGGGACGCCGCGGGGCGTCGGGGCCAGACCTCGTCGGCGACGTTCCCTCCGGAGTCATTACCGTGGCGATGTTCCGGTCCTAGAGTCCAGGGAGAGCAGGCTTGCCCACGGAGAGCGGGGGACGGCGGCCAACTCCTCCTCGCGGGATTGGAAATGGGCGTTTCACCCTGGTCGGGCGGGCGGGGCCTCGCGAGAAAATGGCTTCGAGGACGACGAACGAAGCCAAATGATAATCGACGAAAATCATTTTCGGTAAAGGGCTTGTGGTGTCGCGTCGGTGGTCGCGCGCCGACGAACGAAGCCAACTTTCGGGCGAATCGCCGCCGCGTCGGGCGTCGGGGCCTTGAACGTGCGAAATTATTGTTTTACAATCGCCAGGTCGAATGCCGACCACACAACCGTGCAGGGAGGCCGCCCAATCATCCTGGGAATGAACGTCGACCTCGCCTACCCACCGGGACGGGGCCATCGCCCCGATCCGACCCCGCCCGCCCGATGAACGTCACGCGCCGCCCATCCCCCCGGCGGCGCGACGACCTTGAACCGTCAGGAGTCCCCCGATGTCCGCCTCAAGGAAAGTCCGATCGTCTTGGACGATGATCGCGATCGCCGCCGCGGCGGGAGCCTCGCTCTGGGCCTACTCGGCGTCTTATGGCCTGCCCGGCCGTGGCCGCCAGATGAACCTGGGCGAGAAGTATCAGGTGGCCCCGGTGAGCCGGACCGTCCTGGAGGGCTCGCTGACCACCCAGGGCCGTCTGGAAAGCTCCAAGCGGACCGTCATCGAGTGCGAGCTGGAGCGGGTCACGATCGGCGTCGCGGGCCGGGCGCTGGCCGGCGGCGGCTCGTCGATCCTGCTGACGGTGATCCCCGACGGCTCCGCCGTGAAGCAGGGGGACGTGCTGGCCACCCTGGACTCCTCCCCCTACGAGGAGCTGCTCCGCCAGCAGAAGATGACCGTCGAGCGCGCCCGCTCGGATCATCGCCAGGCGGACCTGGACCTGGAGGTCGCCAAGCTCGCCGTCGAGGAGTACAAGCAGGGGGTGATGGCGGAGACCCTCAAGGACCACGACCGCCTCATCGCCCTGGCCGAGTCGGAGATGAGCCGCGGCCGGGACCGGCTGGACTGGGCCACCCGGATGAACGAGAAGGGTTATGTCTCCCTTAGCGTCCTGAAGACCGAGTCCCAGACCTTTGACCGGGCCGAGGTGGCCATGGAGAAGGCCCGCGGCGCACGCGAGGTGTTCGAGAAGTTCACCTCCCAGAAGGTGATCCGCCAGCTGGAAGGGGTGGTCCTCTCGAAGCAGGCCAGCCTCCACTACCAGAGCATCCGGCTCGGTCGCGAGATCGAGCGCCTGGAGCGCCTGGAGAAGCAGGTCGAGAACTGCACCATCCGCGCCCCCCACGACGGCTTCGTCATCTACGCCAACGATCCCCGTCGCGACATCGTCATCGAGCCCGGGCTGGAGGTGCGGCAGAAGCAGCACCTGTTCTACCTCCCCGACCTCAGGCGGATGGAGGTCGTGGCGTTGCTGCACGAGTCCATCGTCGACCGCGTGAAGGGGGGCATGAAGGCCCGCATCGCCCTGGAAGCGGTCCCGGACATCGCCCTGACCGGCCGGATCCGCTCCATCGCCCCCCTGCCGCTCATCCAGCACCGAACCGAGGTCCGCTACTTCGAGGGGATCGTGTCGATCGACGAGCAGGCGGCCCGCGACCTGATGCCCGGCATGACCGCCCAGGTCGAGGTCGCCATGCCCCCCAAGGGGGACGTCCTGGCCGTGCCGGTGGAGGCCGTGACCAGCGAGGAGGGGGGCGAATACTGCTACGTCCTGCGCGACGAGGCCGGGGCGCTGGAGAAGCGCAAGGTCGCGCTCGGCCAGGCGACCCACGACATGCTGGAGGTCTCCGAGGGGCTCAACGAAGGGGAGCGGGTCGTCCTGAACCCCCGGCCCGACGAGCTGCTCGACGACCTGGCCGACTTCCCCGCCTTCGAGCCCGAGCCGGCCCCCGCCGCGATCGAGGCCGAGGTCCCGGTGGCCGCGTTGCACTGATCGCGACGGACGCGCGGGGAGGCGGCGCGATTCCGCCCCCCGACGGCCCGCCGGCGCTCACGGCCCGGCGGCGTCCGTGCCGATCCAGGCATGGGATCGAGTCCGCCGCCCCGGCTCCATGGCGCGAGCCCGGCGCTCGACGCACCGGCCTCGGCCACGGCCCGCGACGAACATCATGCCACCGAAACGCAGCAACGGCGGGGGGGGCCAGGGGGGCTCCCCCTCGCACCCCGTCGTCACCACGATCCTGCTCCTGGGCGCGATCGGCTGGGCGTTCGGCCTCCTCTTCCAGAAGGGGATGCTCGCCTGGCCGCCGACCCGGCTCCTCTCCGGGATGGCGACCATCGCCGGCTGCCTCGCCCTGGTCGGCCCGATCATCCTGGCCCGGTCGGGCAAGGCCGGCGGCAGCCTGGGCGAGCTGATCTGGATGACCGGCGGCCTGCTCATCTGGATCTTCAACCTGGTCGGCGTGGCCAACGGCGACCTCCGGAGCATCGACTGGGCCACCCCGCTGGGCCCCCGGGCGATGGGCCTCATCATCCTGGCGGTGATGCTCGCCGGCCTGCGGTCGGGCCTCGCCGGCCGCGACTGGTCGTGGACCAACGTGACCGGCTGGGCCCTGGGCCTGTTCTGGGTCGGGATGGCCGTCGCGACCTGGACGCTCGCGCCCGCCCCCGGGCTGACCGCGGGGCTCGCCTCGCGGTGATCCTTGACGATGGCCGGCGCGTCGATTAGCCTCGGAATCACGACGCGCGCCCGGATCTCGGATCTCCCTCGTACTCATCCCATTCGTCGCGACGCCGCCCCGTCCGGGCCGGGCGCCTGGAGGAGCTTTTCGTGGCCATCGAGCAAGAGTCCAACCCCGACGCCGCCGACCTCAAGATGCTTCGACGCTCGGCCATCGAGAACGAGATCCCGACGTACAGGGCCGTCAGCACCCGCGCCGTGGTCGCCCTGATCTGCGGGCTCCTCGCCGGCCTGAGCTTCACGCACCCGATGTTCTACCTGTTCGCGGTCGCGGCGGTCCTCCTGGGCTGGTCGGCCGAGCGCGCCATCCGTCGCCACCCCGACATCCTCACCGGCGGCGGCCTGGCCCGCGCCGGCGTCGCGATGGGCCTGATCTTCGGCCTCTCCATCTTCACCGTGACGTCCGTGCAGAAGTACCTGACCACCCGCCAGGCCGGCGCCTTCGCCGCCGAGTACGCCCAGATGGTCCGGTCCCGCCCCCTCGCCGACCTCTACTGGATCCAGCTCGACCCGAGGGCCCGGGCCGTCACCTCGCCCGAGGACAACCTCAAGCAGATGCAGGGCCAGCAGGAGGCGGCCATGGCGGACATGAAGTACGCCGGCCTCCGCAAGCTCGTCGCGGACATCAACGCCTCGGACAAGAACACCATCAGCTTCAGCGGCATCGAGAGCCTGGGCAAGGACGACCTCATCGTCGTCGCCATCGCCCGGTTCGACGTCCACATCGCCGAGCATCCCCGCGAGCCCAAGGCGGGCGACGCCCACAAGCACGACGACGGCCACGACCACAAGGAAGGGGATGGCCACGATCATAAGGAAGGCGATGGCCATGACCACAAGGAGGGCGACGGCCACGACCACAAGGAAGGCGAGGAGCACAAGCACGACGACGGCCACGACCACGAGGAGGGCGACGGCCATGACCACGGCGACGCGCCCAGGCGCGGCCCGGTCGACGCGCACGCGATGGCCGTCGTGAAGGGGATGGTGCCCGAGGGGAAATCGGCGTACGAGTGGTGGATCGACGACGTCGTCTATCCCTACGAGCCCAAGACGGCCGCCCTCCCCGAGACCCAGAAGCCCGTGGACGACGGCCACGGCCACGCCCACTGACCGCCCGCCCCTCGCCCCCTTCCTCCCTCGCGGAGGAAGGGGCTAGAGCGTCCCCTCGGCGGGCTCAATCCGCGCCGGTGTAGGTCGCGAAGCAGTTCGGCGTCTCCCAGAGGACGACCTCGACGATGGGGAGCCCGGCCGACCTCCCCTGGTCGTAGATCAGGCGGGCGATGCTCTCCGCGGTCGGGTTCAGGTCCATGACGAACACCCGCTCCCCCCGCTCTCGCAGCACCGGGAGGATCGGGTCGTCGCGGTGCAGAAGCATGTTGTGGTCCAGCTCGGCGTCGATCCAGCTCTGGAGCTTCCGCTTGATCTCGCCGAAGTCCACGAGCATCCCCCGGTCGTCCAGGCTCGGCCCCTCCAGCGTCACCACCGCCAGCCCGTTGTGGCCGTGGAGATGCCGGCACTTGCCCTCATAGTTGATGAGGCGGTGCCCGTAGCAGAACTCGATCTGGCGCGTCACCCGGTACATGGCGTTCGTCCCCTCGATGGCCGTATGCGTCAATCCGCGTAGCGCGTCCGGTCGACGACGCCCGCCTGGCGGAACCCCTCGCGGCGTTCCGCGCACTTATTGCAGCGCCCGCAGTGCAGCCCGTCGACCGGCCGGATGCACGAGAACGACAATTCCAGGGGCAGCCCCGCCCCGCGCCTCACGACGTCCGGCTTGTGCAGCCCGGCGAACGGCCGGAGGAGCCTGGGCCCCCCCGACATCGCCCGCGACAGCACCCCTTCCAGCCCTTGGAAGAACTCGTCGGTGCTGTCCGGGAACGGGTTGGAGCCCAGCGACCCCAGCGCCAGGGCCGAGACCCCCCGCAGCCGGCACCAGACGGCCGCCTTGACGGTCAGCAGCAGGTTCCGCCCCGGCAGGTAGACGGCCTCGTCGGGCGACGTGGCGTCGGGGATTTCCGGGCCGTCGGTGCTCCAGTGGGGCCCGTACACGTCCCGGATCGGCTCGTCCAGCACGACCAGCGGCTCCAGCCCATCGCGGGCGATCGCCGCCAGGAATGAGCGGGCCGAGGCCATCTCCACGTCCTCCCACCTCAGGCCGCATCGGACGTAGATGGGGTGGACCCGGGCGTGCCGATCCAGCATCGTCGCGACCAGCACGGCGCTCTCGACCCCGCCGCTGGTGAGGACGGCCGCCGTCTCGGATGAATCGCCCGCCATTCGTCCCTCGCCCCGCATCTCTTGAGATAGGCCCGCGGATCGCGCCGGGCCGGCCGCTCAGGGGAGTCCCGCCGCCAGCTCGCGGTCGACGTACTCCAACGCCTCGCCCCGGTCGCGGACCCGCGATTCGAGCTGGGCGTCGCGGACCTTCTCCAGGATCGCCGCGAAATGGGGCCCCGGCTTCAGCCCGTGGCCGATCAGGTCGTTCCCGGTGAGCAGCGGCGGCGGGTCGATCGGCCCGTCCGGCTGACGCGCCAGGTAGCGCCGGCAGTAGTCCACGTGGCCGGCGTCGGCGTCGGTCGCCAGCGCGATTGCGTGGTGGAGGGCCAGCAGCTCCTCGATCCCGGCGCTCGCCAGCAGCCGCTTCAGCGCGGAGGCCCGCAGCCGCTCGGCGTCGATCAGGCATCCCTGATGCCGGACGAGCCAGACGAGCCGCTCGCGCTCCGTGTTGGACAGCCGCAGCCCCCGGGCCATGTCGTCCGCGACCCTCGGCCCGCCGGCCTCGCGCAGCAGCGCCGCCATCGCCAGGGGGAAGCTCGGGGCGTCCGGCAAGAGGTCGAGCGTCCGAGCGGCCCGCGCCTGGGCCTCGGAGTCCATCGCCCCGAACGGCGGCAGCACGGCCGAGAGCAGCCCGGCGTCCATCAGGAGCCCGGTCGCGCGGGCGCGGAGGCGATGCGTCAGCATCTTGCGCAGCTCCTCGGCGATCCGCTCGGGCGAGACCACGACGATCTGGGGGGCCATCGCCCGGACCGCCTCCCAGGTCGTCGGTTCGATGGTCAGGCCGAACCTCGCCGCGAACCGCGCCGCTCGGAGGAGACGCAGCTTGTCCTCCTCGAACCGGGCGGCGGGGTCGCCGATGGCCCGGAGGAGGCGGTTCTCCAGGTCGGCGCGGCCGCCGACGTGGTCGATCACCTCGCCGGTGGTCGGGTCCATGAACAGGCCGTTGATGGTGAAGTCCCGTCGCTCGGCGTCCTCGCGGGGCGAGCTGTAGACGACGCCCACCGGCCGGCGGCCGTCGACGTAGGCCAGGTCGCTGCGGAACGTGGCGACCTCCACCTCGTTCCCCTTCTGGCGGGGGTGGCGGACCTTCACCACGCCGAACGACGCCCCGATCGCCAGCGCCCGATACGGCAGCGTGGCCATCGCCTGCTCCGGCGTGGCGTCGGTGGCCACGTCGTAGTCGGTGGGGGTCAGTCCCAGCAGGATGTCGCGCACGCAGCCCCCGGCCCAGAGGGCCTGGAACCCGGCGCGGCGCAGCTTGACGACGACCTCCTCCGCGAAGTCGCGGCGGGCCTTCGCGTCCACGTCAGGCATCGCCCGGCTCCTCGACGTCCTCGGGGGCGCCCGGCCCCTCGGCCGGGGCCTCGGCGTCCTCGGGGGCGTCGGCGATCACGCCATCCCCCTGGTCGCGCAGCCAGAAGGCGACGCGGGTGTCGCCGTAGCGGCGGACGTCCCAGGAGTCCATGTCCGGCAGGATGCTGTCGTTGAGGATCCGCCCGGCCTCCAGCGCGATCATCGAGCCCTCGGGGAGATGCTCGACGAGGTGGTCGAGCATGGCCCGGATGCGCTTGGCGCCGATCTCGTATTCGCGGTACGGCGGGTCGAGGAACACGGCGAGCGGCCGGTCCAGCTCGGCGGCGTGGGCGCGGACCCAGCGGTAGGCGTCGGCCATGCGGATCTGCGAGCGGTCCTGGTAGCGCAGCTTGGCCACGTTGGCGTGGATCAGCGCGACGGCGTCGCGGTCGCGCTCGACGAAGACCGCGCCGTCGGCGCCGCGGCTGAGGGCCTCCAGGCCGATCGCGCCGGTGCCGGCGAACAGGTCGACCGCCGTGCGGCCCGGCATCATGGCGCCGACGATGTTGAAGAGCGACTCCCGCACCAGGTCGCTCGTCGGCCGGGTCTTGGCCGAGGCGCGCGGGCCCTCGATCTTGTGCCCGCGCTTCTGACCCGCGATGATCCTCATGTCCGCTGGCTCCCCGACGGCCCGCCGTCGGAGGGGCCGAAGCTCAATCATAGGGTCCGCCGCCGCTCGCGAGCAATCCGGGCCCGCCCCATGCACCCGGAAGGAGGCGCGGATGCGTCGCTTGTTCCCGCTCGTCCTGGCGACCGTCGGCCTCGGCGCGACGGCCTTCGGGGAGTCCGCCGGCACGGTCGACTGGCCGGGCGTCGGCAACGACCCGGGCTGCGCGAGGCACTCGCCGCTCGACCAGATCAACCGCGAGAACGTCGCCCGCCTGGAGCCCGCCTGGACGTACCACACGGGCGAGCTGGACGCCAACGGCCTCGGCAAGACGATCGAATGCACGCCGGTCGTCGTCGACGGCGTCATGTACATCACGACCGCCTACCTGAAGGTCGTCGCCCTCGACGCCGCGACCGGCGCCGAGCTGTGGAAGTTCGACCCGGTGAAGGACCACCCCTCGCCCTATGGGCCGGCCTCCGGGGGCGTCAACCGGGGCGTCGCGTTCTGGTCCGACGGCCGGCCCGACGGCGAGCGCCGCGTCCTCCACGGCACGGGCGACGGCCGCTTGTTCTCCATCGTCGCCGCGACGGGCAAGCTCGATCCGAACTTCGGCGAGCGGGGGATCGTCGACCTCCGCGCGGGGATGGACGAGAAGACGAGGCACCTCCCCTACGGGCCCACCTCCGCGCCGGCGGTCTGCAAGGACGTGGTGGTCCTGGGCTTCTCCTGCGGCGAGGGCCCGGGGATCGCCGCGCCCGGGGACGTGCGGGCGTTCGACGTCCGCACCGGCGCCGAGGCCTGGCGGTTCCGCACCGTCCCGCTCCCCGGCGAGGTCGGCGCCGAGACCTGGGAAGGCGACTCCTGGAAGGACCGCGGCGCGGCCAACGCCTGGGGGGGCGTCAGCGTGGACGTGGCTCGCGGGATGGTCTTCGTCGGCACCGGCTCGGCCGCGTTCGACTTCTACGGCGGCGACCGCCCCGGCGACAACCTCTTCGCCAACTGCGTCATCGCCCTCGACGCCGCGACCGGCCGGCGCGCCTGGCACTTCCAGACGCTTCGCCACGACCTCTGGGACCACGACCTGCCGGTCTACCCGAACCTCGTCACCGTGGAGCACGGCGGCCGCAAGGTGGACGCCGCGGCGCAGGTGACGAAGACGGGCCACGTCTTCCTCCTCGACCGCGAGACCGGCAAACCCCTGTTCGACGTGGAAGACCACCCCGCGCCGGCGTCGGAGATCGAGAGCGAGCGCGCCGCCGCGACGCAGCCGGTCCCGGTCAAGCCGCCGCCGTTCTCGCGCCAGGTGTTCACGGACGCCGACGCCACGGACATCGGCGAGGCCAACCGCGCGTCGGTCCTGGAGCAACTGGCGAAGCTCGACCACGGCGGGCCGTTCCTCCCCCCGAGCCGTCGCGGGACCGTCGTCATGCCGGGCTATCACGGCGGGGCGAACTGGTCGGGCGCGTCGTTCGACCCGGCGACGGGCCGGCTCTACGTCAACTCGAACGACGTCCCCAACATCCTGACGATGACCGAGTCCAAGGCCGAGGACATCCTGACCGAGGGCCCCTATCGCCACACCGGCTACATCCAGTTCCTGGACCACGAGGGCTACCCCGCCATCAAGCCCCCCTGGGGCGTGCTGACGGCGATCGACCTGAACCGCGGCGAGATCGCCTGGCGGGTGCCGCTGGGCGAGCATCCCGAACTCACCGCGCGGGGAGTCCCGCGCACCGGGACGGAGACCTTCGGCGGGTCGATCGTGACGGCCGGCGGCCTGGTCTTCATCGCCGGGACGAAGGACGAGCGGATCCACGCCTTTGACAAGGACGACGGCCGCCTGCTCTGGGAGCGCCCCCTCCCCGCCGGCGGCTACGCCACCCCCGCGACGTACGCCGTGAACGGCAAGCAGTACGTCGTTATCGCGGCCGGCGGCGCGGGGAAGCTGAGGACCAAGGCCGGCGACGCCTTCGTCGCCTTCGCCCTCCCCGAATGAGCGGCCCCCGCCTCGCCCTGATCCAGCTCCACTTGGCGGTGCTGCTCGCCGGGGGCTCCGGGCTGTTCGCGAAGCTCCTCCCCGTCGGACCCGACGTCCTGACCGCCGGGCGGACCGTCTTCGGGACGGCGGCGGTGCTGACGTTCGCGACGCTCGCCGGCCGCCCCCTGGCGGCCCGGCCGACGCGCGACGCCCTCGGCCTGCTGCTCTGCGGCGCGGCTCTGGCGGCGCATTGGATGATGTTCTTCCTGTCGATCCAGGTGTCGACGGTGGCCGTCGGGCTGCTGGCGTTCTCGACGTTCCCCTTGTTCACGACGCTGCTGGAGCCGCTCGCCTTCGGCGAACGCCTGCGCCGGGGGGACGTCGTGCTGGCCCTCCTGGTCTGCCTGGGCCTGGCCCTGATCGTCCCCAGCTTCGACCTGGGCGACGGCCCGACGCGCGGCGTCCTCTGGGGCGTGCTCTCCGCGCTCCTGTACGCCGTCCTGTCGCTGGCGACCAGGTCGTACAACGCGCGGCAGTCTCCCCTGGCGATCACGTTCCACCAGCAACTCGGCGCCGCGCTCGTCTCGGTCCCGTTCGCCGCGACGGGGCTCGCGGGCATATCCCAACGCGACTGGCTCGGCCTGGCCGTGTTGGGGATCGTCTTCACCGCGCTGGGCCAGGGCCTGGTGGTCGCTTGCCTGCGCCACCTGAAGGCCCGCGCGGTGAGCGTCGTCTTCGGCCTCGAGCCGGTCTACGCGATCGCGCTGGCCTGGTACCTCCTGCACGAGACTCCCGCGCCGCGCACCCTCCTCGGCGGCGTGATCATCTGCTCCACGGCCTGCGCGGTGACGTGGTCCCAGGGTAAGAACAACAGCAGTGATGTTTCGTAAGACGGCAGAGTCCGGGCCGATCCCTCCTTGCGGAGAAATTGACCCACTGTTAGGATGCGTCCATCATGGCGTGGGCTGTCTGCGGCCTTCTTCTGCTCCGGTGCAAAACTAATTAGTTGCCAAGTCATGGTGAGTACGAATAAATTGTTGTTCCGATGTTTTTGCGGCAGGGCGAGTGGGTTGTGACTTATAGGAGGTGGTCGTGTCGATTTTGGTGATCTGTGAATGCGGGAAGAATCTGCGAGCCAAGGATGAGGCTGCTGGCAAGAAGGTTAAATGTCCTTACTGCGGGTCTATTCTTTGTGTACATGCGCCCCGATCTGTAGAATCGAAATGCCAGCCGCCGGATGTGGGCCCAAGTGTTGAGATCGCCTCTCAATCTACTGGTATTGAAAACTGCGATGCAGGCAGGCAAGCGGGCTCTGGCCCTCCGCCTCTTCCACTGCTGGAATGGTATTGTGCTATTGGACATAAGCGACAAGGCCCTATGACGCTTTCCACGCTCCAGAACCTTATCGAGCGTGGGGAGGTAGGGCCCGCTGACTTAGTCTGGCAGGCGGGAACCCCAGATTGGAGACCGGTTTCGTGCATTGATTGCCTTTTGGATTCGTTAAAAATCGGACCCAACGAACGAGTCCCTGAAAATGAGAGCGCAGTCAACGCCCCTACTCTTCTAGGGAAAGGGCTTGCGTCAAATGGGCCAGGCAGCTCATCCGCGATTGATAGTCGAGGCGACGTTGCTTTACTTGCTGTTTTTGCAGTCTTTGTCTTTGTGGTGATTTCCATGTTCTTCGTAAGGTTGTCTCCTGATGTTGATCATTCTATTGAGTCGAGTGCGGTTCTGTCTTCAAGCGAGGAGGTGAAATCTGGTGGTAGTTTTGATATGGTTTCGCAGCCAGTCATTTCTACTTCTTCTGAGTATATTCAGAGTGCAGAAGACGATGAAGAGGATGAAGAGAAGGATGCTACGGAGCGGCTAAAGAAGTTTGCCAGAGAGATTCATTCAAGAATCAAGGCGAGCGCTGACGGTCATCGGTTGCAGCATGCGGAGAAAATTTCTAGCAGCACGCTTGAGTATACCATGGTTATCACGGTTGATGATAATTTTGATTACGATGTTCTGAAGTCCGACTCGGTTCTATCTCCGTTTAAGGCCGAGATTTACATCGGATATTCTGTTGAAACCACAATGGAGACGAGTGGGTTAGCGAGAGAACTGATTCCTGCCGCCAAAAGGAATGCCAAGCAAAAACCGCGGATCGTTAAATGTAATTACAAGGCAGGGTATTGGGCTCTTGTTGATGACAGTGTGCTTTATAATGCAAGGGCGTTTCTTGCATTGCCAGCACGGGAGTACTGATGATTGAAGATGCTTAGGAATCCTCGTCGCTGCTCAACTCTTGAGCATCGAAGGCCTGGCATGGGATGAGTACTATCCGACGTCTGCTGCATGCTCTCTGCGTCTTTGCGTCCTGCATTGGCCCCCTCAGTCGCTTAGAGAGGCATACCCTGCTCGCAAGCCTCGCTTCATCGGCGTCGGACGGCCCGCCGCCTTGCGTCGCGGCCACGGTGACGCCAAACCGATGCGCCGTGATGGCGACCACCGCGGCGGTGGCCGTCGCGACAAGGAACAGGGCGAGCGCCGTCCGCGCCCAGGGCTTGAGCCGGCCCGATGGGATTGCCTCGGGAATCAAGCAGAGCAGGGGGGCGAGGAACAGGGCGAGGGCCGCGTCCAGCTTCAACGAGCCGAAGGCCCAGCCGCTCAGGAGGAGGCCGAGCAGGGCGACGGAGCCGATGCCGGTCCCCGCCTCGCCCCCTCCCGGCCGAAGGGAGACGAACGCCGCGCCGGCGAGCGCGCCGGCGATCGGCAGCCCGCGCATGCCGCCGGTCGCGTAGCCCGAGAGCATCACGCACGCCGACGCCCCCGCGATCGCCACCGCCAGCGCCAACGGCGAGCGGCGCGCCGAGCCCGACACGCGGTTCGTCCAGGCCAGCGTCAGCCACGCCGCGAACAGGGCCGCGCCCAGAGTGGCCAGGATCATGGACCGCTGGAAGGGGGGCCAGGTCGCGGAGCCCGGCCCGGCCAGGTCGGCGACGAGGCGCGAACCGTGCAGGATCGCCGGCGCGACGGCCGCCGCGGCCAGGAGCCGCGCCGCGAGTCGGGCCCGGCGGGGGAGGCCGAGCGACGGGAGCAGGGCTTCCAGCAGGGCGATCCCGGGGAGGACCAGCAGCAGGAACCGGTCGCGGTCCTCGCGGGGCGGCCAGCGGGGGACGACGCCCAGCGCGAACATCCCCGCGCAGACGCCAAGCGCGATCGCCAACGCCTCGCGGACGGCGCTCCCCCGCCGGCCGAGGGCCCGCCCCAGCGCGGCGGCCGTCGCCGAGACGACGAACGCCGCCGCGAACGAGTCGAGCATCAGGAGGGGCTGGGGCATGGGCGGATCTCCCGGCGGCCCTCCCGAGGCTCGCGCGTCGTCAGGACTTGGTCCCCTCGAAGCCGATCATGATGACGACCTCGTCGCCGAGGGCGCCCATTCCGTCCATCCCGAAGTCGGACAGCTTGATGGTGGCGGTGGCGTCGTAGCCGGTGCGGGCCGTCCCCTTGGGGAACTCGCCCACCTTGCCGCCGGTCAGCACCAGGGTCACGGGCTTCGTCTCGCCGTGCAGGGTCAGGTCCCCCTCCACCTTCAGGCCGTCGCCCTCCTTGGAGGCCGACTTGCTCACGAAGCGGATGGTCGGGAACTGCGCGGCGTTGAAGAAGTCCGGCGACTTGAGGTGCTGGTCGCGCTTGTCGACGCCCGTCCGGATGCTGTCGACCTTGATGGTCACGTCGAATTCCGACGCGGACGGATCCTGGGCGTCGACCGAGAACTTGCCCGAGACGTCCTGGAACAGGCCGTAGATCGACGCGAATCCGCCGTGGTTGACCCTGAAGGCGACCGACGTGTGGGCCGGGTCGATCGTGTAGTCGTCGGCCGACGCGGGGGAGGGCGTCGAGAGGACCAGGGCGGCCAGGAGGCCCCAGGTCGTGGCGAAGGCGCGATTCAGCTTCATCTGTGCGTCGCTCCGGGTGGATGGGTCGTGGCGGGCTCCGTCGCGGAACCAGGCCGGATTCTAACGCGCCGGGGGCGCCGACGCCGCAAGCCAGAGGCGGCGAAGTTCGACCAGGTCGTCGACGGTCAGGTCGGGCTCGACGAGCGCCGGGACGTCGGCGGCGGGGTGGACCCAGATCGTGACCATGCCGGCCGCCTTCCCCCCCACCATGTCCGACGCCTGGCTGTCGCCGACGATCGCCGCCGAGCCCGCCGGGCAGCCTAGTCGCGAGACGGCCTCCTCGAACAACGCCGGGTGGGGCTTGCCCAGCGCGATCGGCCGGACCCGCGCGGCCGTCGCGACGGCCTCCACGAGCGCGCCGCAGCCGGGGTCGAAGCCGTCGGAGACGGGGAACCGGGCGTCCATGTTCACCGCGAAAAACGCCGCCCCGGCCGCCACCGCGCGCGACGCGGCCCGCAGGCGGCCGTAGCTGAAAGCGGGGTCGACCCCCACGACCACGGCGCGGGCCTCCTCCCAGCGATCGAACGGCAACGGGGCGTGCCCGACGCTCGCCATGGAATCGGACAGGTCATCGTTCCCGAGGACCAGGACGGGGACCGGGCCCATCCGTCGCAGGACCTCCCCGGCGGCCAGGTCGAACGCGGTGACGACCTCGCGGGGCTCGGCCGGGATCCCCAGGCTCGCCAGGATGGGGGCGACGACGCGCGCGCCCTTCTGCGAGGAGTTCGTCGCGAAGACCACCGGGAGCCCGGCGGCGCGGACGTCGGCCACCAGCTCGGCCGCGCCGGGGAGGAGGCGGGGGCCGGCCCAGATGGTGCCGTCCAGGTCGAAGGCGAACCCCCGGATCGATCGCAAGCTCGTCAAGGCCAGGCCCCCGCGCGGCACCATCGCATGTAATACCAGCCCAATAACCTCTCCCCCCCTCGCGGGGGAGGACAGGCCGCGAAGCGGTCAGGAGAGGGGGACGACGAGCGCGGAGGCCGTTGGAGCGATCGAAGGCCCAACCGGCTCGGACTCGCGACGGCCGTCTCGCTAGTCTTCCCCCTCATCCGGCCTTCCGGGCCACCTTCACCCGCGAGGGGGGAAGGACGTTCATGATGACGATCCCCGGAAGTCGCCGCGGCCTCGGGTCCCGCCGGCGTCTCTCGCGAGGCGACGAGTCTACCACGCCCGGGGGCGGTCCCCTATAATTTGGGCGTGCTCCGTCAAGGGACCAAACGCCAGAAGACTCCAAGAATGCCCGCGGGCGAGGGACGGTAATGAACCTGCTTGACCAGTTGCGAGAGATGACGGTGGTCGTCGCCGACACCGGGGACATCGAGGCGATGGCCCAGTACAAGCCTCGCGACACCACGACGAACCCCTCGCTGCTGTACAAGGCGGCCCAGGCGCCTCAGTACCAGCCGATCGTCCAGGCGGCCGTCGAGCACGCCCGCGAGGTCGAGGGGGACCGCAAGGCCCAGCTCGAGGCCTGCATGGACGGCCTGGCCGTCGGCTTCGGCAAGGAGATCCTCAAGATCGTCCCCGGGCGCGTCTCCACCGAGGTCGACGCCCGCCTCTCCTTCGACGTCGAGGGGAGCGTGGCCAAGGGCCGCCACCTGATCGGGATGTACGAGGCGGCGGGGATCTCCCGCGACCGCATCCTCATCAAGCTCGCCACCACCTGGGAAGGCGTGCAGGCCGCCCGGGTGCTGGAGGCCGAGGGCATCCACTGCAACATGACGCTGCTGTTCAGCTACGCCCAGGCCGTCGCCTGCGCCGAGGCCGGCGTCACCCTGATCTCCCCGTTCGTCGGCCGCATCCTCGACTGGCACCTGAAGGACCGGGGCGTCAAGTCGATCCCCGCGACCGAGGACCCCGGCGTCGAGTCCGTCCGGCGCATCTACAACTACTACAAGGCCCACGGCTACAAGACCGAGGTGATGGGCGCCAGCTTCCGCAACATCGGCGAGATCACCGAGCTGGCCGGCTGCGACCTGCTCACCATCTCCCCCGACCTGCTCAAGGAGCTGCAAGCGGCCGACGGCGAGCTCGAGCGCAAGCTCTCCCCGGACGGCGGCGCCGAGGTCGAGCCGAAGATCTCGCTCGACGAGAAGGCCTTCCGCTGGATGCTCAACGAGGACGCGATGGCGACCGAGAAGCTCTCGGACGGCATCCGCAAGTTCGCCGCCGACATCGTCTCGCTGGAGAAGCTGGTCGCCAAGCTGATCGACCAGCCCGTCACCGTCTGACCCCCTTCGCCCAAATCCCCGACGCGAAACTCCTCGCGTCGGGGCCGGTCCGCTCCATCGAGCCGGGGTCGCGCCATCGGCCGCGGATCGCCCCGCGGCGATCCGCGGCCCGGCACAACCGCTGCATATATGTTCGACTCGCGGGGGTCTGGTAGCCGGGGCGTCGCCGAGGGTCGATCCCTCGACGCGCCGGCTGATCTTGGCCGGAAGGAGGTCGATCGATGGCGGTCGCGACGAAGGAAGGCAAGGGGGCCCAGGCGGACGGCACGCCCACGGCCGAGCACAGCCAGCCGTGGATCCAGGTCACCGGCGTCGAGATCCAGAAGTTCGGGACGGTGAGACTGCTCCCGATCGGGCTGTCTCACGACGCCCGCATGTACTCGTGCCAGCGGCTCAACCAGGTGCTCGCGGACACGCGAATCCTCCACGCCCTGTACAAGAAGCACCACTGGGTGATGCGGGGCCCCACCTTCTACCAGCTCCACCTCCTGCTGGACAAGCACGCGGACGAGCAGCTCAAGCTGATCGACGAGCTGGCGGAGCGCATCCAGGCGCTCGGGGGGTTGGCCGTGGGCGACCCCCGCCACGTCGCCGAGCTGACCCGCATCCCCCGGCCGCCCGACGGCTGCGAGGAAGTCCCGTCGATGCTCTCGCGGCTGCTCGAAGCCCACGAGATGATCCTGACCGACGCCCGCGACGCCGCGCGCAAGGCGGCGGACCTGGGCGACGACGGCACCAACGACCTCCTCGTCTCCGACGTCGTCCGCGTCGGCGAACTGCAGGTCTGGTTCCTCGTCGAGCACCTCGTCGACACGCCGATCGTCCCCGGCGGATCGTGAGATTTCGCGGATAGCATGAAATCCATCCCCGGCCGCCGCGGAGCATTCGGGATGTCGATGACGCCGCTCATCGATATCCCGGACTCGGCGCGAGCGTCGGGAGGGCGGACCGAGGGGGCGAGCCATGCTGGAGATCGCGGCGACGTTCACGAGCCAGGCGCGTGTCCCATCCCACGCCGGGGGAGGGGGGCCCGAAGGGTCGAGGGAGGGGCATCGAATCTCGGAGACGGTCGTCGCCCGGAATCGGCGGGGCCGACGCAACTCCCTCGTCCCGGAGCCCTTCGCCCGCCGCTGGCCTGGCTCCCTCGCCCCGGGACGAGCGAGGACGATCCTGGACGGCCCGGGTCATTGCGGTCGCTCGACGAATTTTTTCGCGGGACGACGAACGAAGCCAGGATGCCCGGGACGCAAAGGCTCCTCGGATTACGATTTATGCTCGGCTGCCGAGTTACGCGGGACGACGAACGAAGCCAGCCGCGGGCGACGCGGGGGGGGCCGGGGGGCGGGGCCCGAGCTTGGCCTCGCCGCGACGTCGGTCGGCGAAATCGGCGGGTTTCCTCCAGGGACCTGGAAACCTCGCCGAACTAGCAATAGAATGGATAGGCGGAGCGATCGCCTCGGCCGCTTATGCAAGGCGCCACGTGCCTTGACCATACCTCGCTCGGCCCCCTCGCGGCGGATCGTTTCCTATTCCGTCGAGCCCCGTGTCGCCAGGACGCGGGCCGGTTCGACGTACTCTTCTCCAGGGACGCCCGACGCACTCCGCGTCCCCCGACTGGAACCCCAGGTTGCTTGGTGTCATGAGATCAGGTCCCTTCTCGGTGACCTCCGCGCCCGTCATGGATGACGACAGACTTCACGCCGCCGAGGCCGTGGCCGACGCCGCGTTCCCCATGCCCGATGCCGAGCCCGACGCCTCGCCCGCGCCTCGCCGACTCCCGGAGCCGGTCGACCCGGAGGCGACGCGGCTCCACGTCTCCCACCAGGGAGGACGCTCGGTCTCCAAGGCCCCCGAGCATCGCCCGCAGGCCGAGTGGAACGACGACCTCATCGGCCGCAGGCTCTCGCAGTACCAGATCCTGGAGGATCTCGGCCGCGGCTCGATGGCCCGCGTCTTCAAGGCCCGCCACCTGGGCCTGGAACGCCTCTGCGCCCTGAAGATCATCGACCCGAACCTCGTGGCCCGCCGCCCCGTCCTCAAGGACCAGTTCTGGGCCGAGGCCCGCGCGGCGGCCAACCTCGTGCATCCCCAGGTCGTCACGATCCACAACCTCGGTTCGGACTCGGGCTACCACTTCATCGAGATGGAGTACGTCCCCGGGAGCGTGAGCCTCCGCGACACCATCGTCAAGCAGGGGCCGTTCGAGGCCCAGAAGGCCGCCAGGCTGGCCCGGCAGGTGGTCGGCGCGCTGGGCGCCGCGCACCGGGCGGGGCTCGTCCACCGCGACGTCAAGCCGGCCAACGTCCTGCTCACGGCCGACGGGGACGCCAAGCTGGCCGACTTCGGCCTGGCCCAGACCCGGGCCAACCTGACGGGGTCCAACCAGCCGCTCGCCGGCACGCCGACGTTCATGGCCCCGGAGCTGTTCAGCGGCACCCCCGCCAGCCCCCGGTCGGACATCTACGCCGTCGGCGTGATGCTCTACTACCTCCTCTCCGGCCGGCTGCCGTTCACGTCCGACAAGATCGCGACCCTGATCGGCCTCCACCGTTGGGAGCCGGTGCCCGACCTGCGCGCCATCCTGCCCGGCCTGCACCCCCGGCTGGTCGAACTGGTCGACCGCTGCCTGGCGAAGTCGCCGGCGGACCGGTTCGCCTCGGCCGACGAGCTGGCCGACCAGCTCCAGGTGCTCATCCATCGACTCCAGGACACCGAGGGCCTCATCCGGGAGAGCCTCCGCGGCGTCGACTCGTTCATCCAGGGGAGTCGGGATAGCTTCCGAGTCCTCGTCCCGCAGCCGAACGACCGGCTACAGGAGGTCATGATCGAGGTCAACGACGGCGAGGAGGGGGACGAGCGCTACCTGTCGGTCTTCTCCGTCTGCGGCCCGGCCGAGCCGGCCTACTTCGGCTACGCCCTGGCCCTCAACAGCCGGCTGACCTACGGCGGCCTCTCGATCCGCTACGTCCTGGGCGCGCCGATGCTCGTCATGTCGCGGACCTTCGCGAGGGACCGCGCCCGGGTCGGCGACCTCCGCGACGCGATCGTGGAGATCGCCCACAACGCCGACCGGATCGAGGCCCAGATGACCCGGATGGACCTCTACTAACCAACGCCATGTCGAAGAGGATCGCCGCGTGGAAGGGACCGACCTGCAATCGGCGATCCGGGGCCTCGGGGTCGGCGTCTCGCTGATCGCCCTGTTCCTCGGCCTGCGGCAGTGGTACGAGCACCGCTCGCGCGGCGAGCAGGACGAGGTCGACCGCCGCTTCCACGGACGCCAGGCCGTCCGTCGCTGGCTCGGCGTTGCGGTCCTGGGGACGCTCGCCGCGCTGGTGCTCCTCGGCTCCCGGGTCGAGCCCCGCGTCGGCGAGCGGGGCAACCCGGCCTTCGTGGCGCTCTGGGTGGGGATCCTGGCGCTGATCGTAGTGACGCTGGGCGTCGCCCTGTGGGACTCGGCCGCGACCTGGCTGTACGCCCGCGACCGCCGACGCGAGATGGTCCGCGATCACGTCGACGACCTGCGACGCCGCATGCGCGGCGCCGCCGACGCCCGCCGCCAGCACCCCGACGCCGACGACTCGCCCGCGCCGGGGGGGTGAGTCAGGCCATCCCCGAGCGGCCCGTCAGCTCGGGGATCACGACGCCGGTGGAGCCGATCGTGATCGGCCGGCCCGTCCGGTCCAGGAAGGCCGTCTCCGGGTCGATCCCGAGGCGGTCGTAGATCGTGGCGATGATGTCCGGCGGCCGGACGCCGCGCTCGGCCGGGGAGCCGCCCCGGGCGTCCGAGGCCCCTATCACCTGGCCGCCGGGGATTCCGCCGCCCGCCATCAGCACGCTCATCACCCGGCCGTTGTGGTCGCGGCCCGGGATCGGGTCGTTCGGCAGGCCGTTGTTCAGGCGTGGCGTCCGCCCGAACTCCCCCATCACGATCACCATGGTCGATTCCAGCAGCCCGCGCTGGTCGAGATCCTGGATCAGCGTGGCGACCGCGGCGTCGAGGATCGGCAGGACCCTGTGCATCCCGCTCTCGATGCTGGCGTGCCAGTCCCAGCCGCCGAAGGTCAGGGTGACGAACCGGACGCCGGCCTCCACCAGCCGCCGCGACAGCAGGGCGCTCTGGCCCCACTGGTGCCGGCCGTAGCGGTCGCGGAGCGACTCCGGCTCCTGGGAAAGGTCGAACGCGGCGCGGGCGCGAGGCCCGGAGACCATCTCCAGCGCGGCCGACTGGAACTGGTCCAGCTCGCCCCCCGACGCGACGCGATCGGCCGCCTCGCGGACGGCGTCGAACCGATCCAGCAGCGCCTTGCGCGAGGCCAGCCTGCCGGCGTCGACCCCCGGCGGCAGCTCCAGGTTCGCGGCCCGATAGGCGTCGTTGTTGGGGTCGCCGTCGGCGTTGAACGGGTCGAAGGAACGCCCCAGGTAGGCCGCGCCGTGGTAGCCGATGGGCAGCCCCACCGAGTGCGTATGCGGGAGCCCGACGTAGGGGGGGATGCCGGGCCGCTTCGTCCCCTTGATCCGGGTGATGATCGACCCGAACGACGGGTTCACCGGCGTCGTGTCGGCACCGTTGGGGCCGGAGTAGCCGGTCAGCATCCAGTGGGCGGCGGTGAAATGGTCGTCGTTGTCGTGATGGACGGCGCGGAGCAGGGCCACCTTGTCCAGGATCGCGGCGTGGCGGGGGAGCAATTCCGAGATCCGCACGCCGGGGACGGCCGAGGCGATGGAGCCGATCGGCCCGCGGACCTCCGGGGCGGCGTCGGGCTTGGGGTCGTAGGTCTCATGCTGCGGGGGCCCGCCGTCGAGCCAGACCAGGATGATCGACGGATCGTCCCCGCCCCGCCCGGTCGCGTCCCCCGCCGCCCGGACTCGCAGGAAGTCGGCCAGGGTGAGGCCGGAGAGCCCCAGCGTCCCCGCCCTCAGGAGCGTCCGCCGCGTCATCCCCGACCCCGCCGATCCCGAGATGTTCAGCATGGACGTGCTCCTTCGTCGCGTCGCGGCAAATCCCGTCATGATGAGACGCTAAGCCTTGAAGTTTAACCTCGATTCAACAATTCGCAAGATCCTGGCGGTCCGCGCGACCGACGCCATCCTCCCCGGCGGGTGGGGTGGCCAAACGTGAGCGGGCCTCGTTATGGTGGAAGCATCGAGCCGAGCACCGACGAATCAACATCCCCTCGAACGTGAAGGCCCGCCGATCGTGCGACCGTCCCCATCGTCCCGACGCCGGCGCGCCGGCGTGTCCCCGGCCGACGTCGTCGTCGGCTTCGCCGTGGTCGTGGTCGTGATCCTGTTCGTCCTCATGGCGCTGCCGCGCACGCGGGAGACGGCGCGGCTGGCGTCCTGTCGGCGGAACCTGGCGCAGATCGGGCAGGCCCTCCTCTCCTATCAGGAGCTGTCCGGGTCGCTGCCGTTCGTCGGGCTCCCGATCGCCGTCGACCGGCCGATCGAGGAGGCCCCGCCGAGCCCGAAGCGCCAGATGCTCGACGCGCTCGGCGTGGCCGACTTCCTCGGGGTGGACGCGTTGAAGAAGGACGCGCCCCGTTCCGGCGGCGCGGCGCCGGCGGGCGGGATCGTCGCGGGCTTCCTCTGCCCCAGCGACGCCGTGGCCTTCGGGCGCTTCCCCGCGCCGAACAGCTACCGCGCGAGCGTCGGCTCCGACCCCGAGGGGACCGACGGCCCGTTCGCGCTCGGCCGGCCGATGGATCTCCACGAGGTCGAACGCCGCGACGGCATGGCCTTCACCGCCGCCTTCGCCGAGCGGCTGCTGGGCGACGGCCGGGACGCGCCCTCGCGCGTGAACTACGGCCTGGTCTCGTCGCTGGCCGAGGCACCCTCGGCCGTGGACTGGCGGGGCGACGCCGGCTCGACGTGGCTCCCGGCCGACTTCCGGTACACCCTCTACTCCCACGCCCGCCCCCCCGGCGCCGCCTCGCCGAGGGTCGCCCGCGACGGCCGCTCGTCCGACATCGGCTCGACCAGCGCCCACGTCGGCGGCGTGAACGTGCTGATGCTCGACGGCTCCGCGCGACTCGTCGCCCCCACCATCGACGCCGACGTCTGGCGCGCCATGGGGTCCGTCGGCCCCGAGCCGGACGTCGACCCCGCACCGAGGAATTGACGCCATGCCCCCGTCGGTCGTCATGTTCGATTTCGGCAACGTCCTGGGCTTCTTCGATTACGACGTCATCTTCGGGAAGCTCGGCGCACGGCTCGGGATGACGGCCGACGCCTTCCGGGAGCTGGTCGAGGCGAAGGGGATGAAGTCCATCCTGGCGGAGTTCGAGGCCGGCGCGATCGAGCCCGAGGAGTTCTCGACGCGCGTGCAGGCGGCCGTCGGCCTGGACGTGCCGTTCGCGGACTTCGTCGCCGATTGGGAGGACATCTTCGAGCTGAACGAGCCCGTGGCCGCCGTCGCCGCCGACCTCAAGGCCCGGGGCTACACGCTCGTCCTGGGCTCGAACACCAACGCGCTCCACGCCGCCTTCTACCGGCACAAGTTCCGCGAGGCCCTCGCGGCCTTCGATCACGTCGTCCTCTCTTATGTAGTCAAGGCGATGAAGCCGGGGCGGGAGTTCTTCCGGGCGTGCGTCGAGGCCGTCGGCGTCCCGGCCGGCGGGTGCGTCTTCATCGACGACGTGGAGGAGAACGTCCAGGGCGCCCGCGACGCCGGCCTGCTCGGCATCGTCTATCGCGACCCCGCCGGGCTCGTCGCCGAGCTGCGACGGCTGGGCGTCGAGGCGTCGGCCGTCGACGCCGGAAACTGAAGCGCCGGGGCCGGGGAAATCGGCCGCCCCGGCGCGCGACCCTCCCGACCGATGGAGCCCCGAGCGGCGCGCATCCCCTTTCACGCTGGATTTTTGACATCCCCCGGCCGCGTTGCAGACTCTCGAATGAGTCGCCATATCCGAACCATGGCGCGCACCCCGTCCGCCCGAAGCCACACCCATCGACGCACACCTCGAAAAAAACCGGGCGCGGGGTATTGACGAACGGAAAATCGACAATCATCATTGACTGCGTGCATGGAGCCATTCACACAATTCGGTTGACCGGTCGGCGCGCGGCCTTTGGGGCGGGCGACGGCGGGCGATGAGGGATCGAGGCCGGGGATCGGGGCGGGGACGGGGCGGCTCGCGAGGGCCGTCGGGTCGCCGCCGGCGGGCCGGGCCGGGGATGTGACAGTCGAGAGGGCCGCCCGGGGGCCCTCGTGCGGAGATAGAGCCGGGGCGGGCGCGGGCGGTCTCGCTAGGGGACGGCAGCGACGCGCCGCGCGGCCGGGACGGATGCGAGGGACTTCCTCGACGTCGCCGCGCCCGCGAGAGGGGATTGGGTCACCTTTGACGGCGGGAGGGCCGGTCCGGGGCGTGCCGCGGCGTAACGCGGCGGTCGCCTCGCGGCGGTCCCTCCCACGCAAACCGGGGGAGTCTGTCGATGGGGAGCTTCAAGGCGGATGGTGGTGAGAAGGGGCCCAATCGGCGTCGCGGCAAGAAGCAGGTGAAGCGCCAGGGCTCCTCCCCCCGGCTGGAGTGGCTGGAGGGGAGGCTCCTCCTGGCGATTGACGCCTTCGCCGGCGGCAACCCGATCTGGCGGCCGACGGCGACCGAGATCGGCGACATCAGCAACGGCCCGATGGCCCCGCTCGGCGGCCAGCTCATCAAGGTTTATCAGGCGTTCCAGTCGGGCACGCACGGCGACCAGGCGCTCGCGGCCAAGTTCCCCCACCTGGAATTCCGCGATGGCGCGGTCCTGATGAGCCTCACGACCTGGGGCGACTTCGCGTCGTTCCAGCGGACGGTGATGAACCAGGGGATGCGGGTCACCGCCTCGAGCGCCCATTACGGGATGGTGGTCGGGTGGATGCCGATCAACCAGCTCCCGGCCACGGCGCAGATCCCCAGCCTGGTCTCCGGCCGGGCCGAGATCAGGTCGATCACGCACGCCCAGGGGACGGCGAACAACCAGGCGCAGCAGTCGATGTTCGCCGACGTGGCGTCCACGCGCTACAACGTCTCCGGCGCCGGGGTGACCGTCGGCGTGCTCAGCGATAGCTTCAACCGCCTGGGGGGCTACGACGCCGACGTCGCTAGCGGCGACCTGCCGGCCAACGTCCGCATCGTCGCCGAGGGCACTTCCGCCGACCCCTCGGACGAGGGCCGGGCGATGGCCCAGAATATCTATGACATCGCGCCGGGGGCGGGCCTCCAGTTCGCCACCGCGTTCGGCGGCACTCTGGTTTTCGCCAACAACATCGTCGCCCTGGCGAACGCCGGGTCGGACATCATCGTCGACGACGTCGCCAACGCGTTCGAGCCGTTCTTCCAGGACGGCATGGTCTCGCAGGCCGTCAACTCGGTCGTGGCGCGGAACATCCCCTACTTCACCTCCGCGGGCAACTCGTCCGACAACGGCTATCTGTCGCGGTTCCGCGGCGTCAATGCGACGATCGCCGCCATTAACGACGGCGCGGCCAGCCGCTACATGAACTTCAACGGCGGGAGCGGCGCGGTCGCGACCGGCCTGCCGATCACGACGGTCGCGGACAACTCGAGCTTCATCTTCCAGTTCGACCAGCCGTTCGCCACCCAGCAGCCGGCCGGCTCGACCAACGCCGTCACGTCCAACGTCCAGGTCTACGTCCTGGACGCCTCCGGCGCCGTCGTCGCGCAGGGGGCCGACGACACCACGGCGACCCAGATGCCCTGGCAGTTCGTCACGATCCCCAGCGCCGGCACCTACACGGTGGTCGTCCGGGTGGTCAGCGGTGCCGACCCGGGCAACATCTGGATGCGCGAGTGGGGTGACTTCCCCGTCGAATTCTCGCAGCAGTTCGGCACGGCGGGGGGGACGGCCTACGTGACCTCCTTCGGCCACGAGACGACCCCGAACTCGATGGGCGTGGGGGCGACCCCGTGGTGGGCCCCCTCCCCGTTCCTGAACCAGCAGCCGCTGGCCAGCGAGCCGTTCAGCTCGTTCGGGCCCGGCCGGATCGTGCGCGACTCGGTGGGCAACCTGCTGGCGACGCCGATCACGCCGCGGAACCCCGTCTTCACGGCTCCCGACGGCGGCAACACGACCTTCTTCGGCGACGTCATCCAGACCAACAACCCGCCGTTCCCGGGCCAGCCGGCGACCCAGACGAACCTCTCGCAGGATCTCCCCAGCTTCTTCGGGACTTCCTCCGCCGCGCCCAACGCGGCCGCCGTGGCGGCCCTGATGATGGAGCGCGTCCCGGACCTCACCGTCTCGCAGGTCCGCGCCGGCCTGATCGCCTCCGCCCGGGGGATGAACGGGGCGGGGACCGGGAACTGGAACGCGCAGGCGGGCTACGGCCTCATCAACGCGGTCGAGGCCATCTCGGCCGTCGACGTCCTGACGGTGGCGTCCACCACGCCCGTCAACCAGACGCTGACGTCGGTGCCCTCCTACGTCGAGGTGACGTTCAGCAAGGCGATCAACTTCTCCACGGTCGTCCCCCAGAACCTCACGTTCCCCGGGCTGCCGGCGGGCGTCACGGTGACCGTCGGCCGGCCGATCGCCGTCGACAACCCGACCACCCCGACCGTCGTCCGGTTCCCGATCTCGATCGCCTACAACCCGAACTCCGCGACGACCGCCAACGGGCTGTACCAGTACGTCGTCTCCGGGCCGATCCGCTCGGTCGACGGCAAGACGCTGCGGCAGTCGCCGCTGATCTCGTTCCGGCTCAATGACGTCTCCGGGCCCAGGGTCGCCTCCACGAGCACCCTCGGCCGCCAGGTCATGGTCAAGTTCAACGAGCCCATGAACCCGGCGACGATCACCCGGGAGAACGTCATCATCGTGCGCCGCAACGGCGCGTCCTCGTGGTCGGGCGACCCCCGGCTGGTCAACCTGTCGCTGGACCCGCGGACGACGATCCGCTACGACGCGGCGACGAACACCGCCATCCTCGACCTCTCGGCCCTGCCGCAGACGGCCCTGCCCTCGGACAGCTACGCGATCGTGGTGATCAGCGGGCCGAACGGGGTGAAGGACGCGGTCGGCAACCAGCTAGACGGCGAGTTCTCCGGCTCGTTCCCCTCGGGCAACGGGACCAACGGCGGCAGCTTCCTCCAGGACCTGGGCTTCCTCCAGGTCTCGGCGCCGGTCATCACGCTGTTCGCGCTGGACTCCTCGTCGATCAACGACACCGGGATCGGCGGCGACTCCAACACCCGCAACACCACGCCGCTGTTCCGCGGCCAGGTCTACAGCAGCTTCCCGGGGACGGTCGCGAACCTCGCGTACTACATCCAGTTCAACTCGCTGCACGGCGGCTCCTTCAACCTGAGCGTCGGCGCCGGGGGCCGCGGCTTCGCCGGCACGCCCGACGTCACGGGCGTCACCGACGCCAACGGCGCGTTCAGCTTCATCCCGAACACCTACCTGCCCGAGGGCTTCCAGCGCGCCCGCGCGGTGGTCGTCGGCCAGTCCGACCAGCCGCCGCTGCCCGGGGCCGCCTCGCAGCTCGACCGCGCGTTCCGGGTCGACAGGACGAGCCCCTACGTCCAGTCGGCGTACAACACCGACGCGCTGGGGCACCGCGTCCTCATCGAACCGAACGGCCAGAGCGCCATCTCCTCGCTGCCGTTCATCGAGCTGGACGTCGTCGACCCGTCGCGGCAGGCCGCCGGATACCTGGCGACCCCCAGCAACGTCATCTACCCGGCGCTCTCCGCGGGCTCGGCCGAGAACCTCGGCAACTATGAGCTGTTCGTCGAGATCGACGGCCGGATGATCAACATCAGCCAGTACATCACCCAGGCGACCTACATCCCCGACGCCCCGTCCGTCAGCGGCGGCTCGATCGTCTCCTACAAGGGCCGCGTCCGGCTGACCCTGGCGCCGGGCCTGCCGGCGGGCCGCTACACGTTCATCGCCTACGGCAGCCGGACGATCGACGGCCAGCGCCGGTCCGGCCTGGTCGACGCGGCCGGCAACGAGCTGGTGCCGAGCTACGTCATCAACTTCAACCTCCAGCAGCAGCCGGTCTACATCACCAACATGGCGATGACCGACTCGCCCGACCCGAACGCCTACAACTCGATCGGCGGGCCGGGCGCCTACTTCGACGTCGCCGGGACTCGGGCCCTGGCGCCGCCGCGCGGCTGGATGTTCGACTTCTCCAACCCGCTCCCCTACGCCCGCAACGGCGTCCCGATCGACTACGCCGACTTCTTCTCGCTGGTCCGCTCGGCCGACGCCCCCGGCTCGGTCCCCGACGGCAACTTCGGGACCCTCGGGCAGGACGACCTCCGCGACACCGGCTCCGGCTTCACGATCGTCGCCGGCACCACCGCGACCCTCTACTACCAGGATCCCGCCAGCGGCGTCTGGCGGCCGGCCGGCCCCGGCACCCCCCAGGGGACCCGCCTCGTCCTGACCTCCCCGACGCTCGCCTCGACGCCGGACTACTACCGCGTCTACATCGCCAACGCCGACGACTCCGGCACCGGCGGCGACGACCGGACGATCCGCGACGTCTTCGGCAACCAGCTCGACGGCGAGTTCCTCGGCAACCCGACCAGCACCGTCAGCTCGCAGTTCAGGGGCTTCTCCACCAACCCGGCCCGGATCTTCCCCGGCGACCGGAACATCTACAACTACGAGACCCTCCTGACGACGGGGTACGCCACCCCCGCCCCGGTCAGCCGGATGACCGGCGACGGCGTGGCCGGCGGCGCGTACATGATGGGCTTCGTGGTCGCGGCCACCAGCCACATCCTCTACGCCCGGCCCGACTACGTCGAGGATCCGTTCGACCCCTCGACGGCCCCCGACGGCAGCCTCGCCAAGCCGTACTCCACCCTCGCCCCCGAGGGCGACCCCGCCCGCGCCCCGGCCAACCCGACGCGCGACCCCAACGGCGGCCTGAACGACAGCCGGTTCTTCCTCTCGGGCTTCAACCCGAACTACGACCGCAACGGCAACGGCCGGTTCGACCGCTCGGTCCTCTACGCGGCCTCGCAGCTCGCGCACACCGGGCCGGTCGTGACGATCGCCATCCCCGGGACGCCCCAGCGCAACCCGGTCACCGGCGTCGTCACCCAGCAGCCGTTCGTCCTCCAGGCCCCGGCCGGCCCCCAGACGTACAACGACGCCAGCGCCTCGGTGCCGTTCAACACCACCCTCGTCTTCACCCCGGGGACGACCCTCAAGGCGTTCAACGCCTCGCTGTTCGTCCAGAACCAGGGCTCGGCGCTGCAGATCCAGGGCTCGTCCATCCCCGGCAACGGCGTGCTGATCACGTCGTACAACGACGCCTCCGCCGAGGCGGGCGGCCCGACGAACGGCAACCCCAACACCACGCCCAGGCCGGGCGACTGGGGCGGCGTCGTCTTCCGCAACTACAACCAGCGGACCGGCACCCGCCAGGCCACCGCCAACTTCCCCGTCGACGGCGTCCTGAAGGGGATCGGCGAGAACCCGTCCGACCCCGTCCGCGCCGCGATCGGCGGGGCCGACGAGCTGATGTCGCGGATCAACTACGCGACGCTCCGCTACGGCGGCGGCGCCGTCCCGCGCAGCTCGGGCCGGACCTACAGCGGCGTGACGCTGTACAACACCCGCCCCTCCATCACCAACACGTCGATCACCGACACCGGCGCCGCGGGGGCGACCCAGGGCGCCATCGGCGCCGACATGGACTCGTTCCTCGAGGACGAGGTCGCCCGCGGGCCGCTGATCCGCCGCGTCACCGTCCGCAACAACAGCATCAACGGCCTCTGGCTGATCGCCCAGGACAACGGCCGGATCCAGCCGACGGACGCCACCCGGCTCGCCGTCAACGGCCAGGTCGCGGGCGCCGAGTACACCTTCTTCCAGCCCCTGCCGCTGGTCGTGCTCGCCCAGCTGATCGTCGGCCAGCAGCTCGCCGTCAACACCGGCGGCCAGACCCGCTGGGTCGCCGACCGGCTGAACGTGGACTCCGGCACGATGCTCCGGTTCGGCCAGAACAGCGCCCTGAGCGTGCTGAACTACCAGGCCAGCCTGAACGTCGGCTCGCGCGACTACATGCGGAAGTTCGACGCCGACAACAACTACTCGCCCGAGAGCGACAACTTCGAGCCCCTCTCGGCCGACGACCCGAAGGTCCTGTTCACGTCGCTGTACGACAACTCCGCGACCACGACCCTCGTCCCCAGCCCGATCAACGTCGTCGGCGGCACCCCGCCGGTGCAGCTCGGCCCCGGGGTGTGGGGGAGCGTCGGCATCCTCACCGGCTCCCGCGCCGTCATCAACGCGGCCGAGTTCCGGTACGGCGGCGGCTCGGTCAACACGTCCAACGTGACCCTGCCGATGCAGTCGGTCCTCTCGCTCATCACGTTCGAGACGACCTACAACGTCAACCGCGGCCCCGGCGCCCAGGGCAGCCGGGTCTACGTCACCAACAACGACTTCCACGACAACTTCGACGCGGCGATCCAGGTGGAGCCCGACGGCCTGCTGGCCGGCGACCCGCTCCGGCCGCTGCTGTCCGGCCACCCGTTCCTCCGCGGCAACGTCATGGAGCGGAACGGCATCGACGGCCTCGCCGTCCTGGCCAACCGGACCTTCGTCACGAACGCCGCGTCCGACTACGCCCTCGTCGGCCCGGTCGAGGCGAACCTCTCCCGGTTCGGCTCCAACCAGTCGGTCGACGCCCTCTGGGATCTGACCGACATCACCTACGTCCTCCGCGGGACCATCGTCCCGCAGGGGCGCACCCTGACCATCCAGTCGGCGCTGCCGGGCACCCTGCTCGCCGACGGGACGAGGATCGCCAACCCCGGCGCCTCGGTGGTCGTGAAGCTCCTCACGGAGAACACCAACGTCCGGTCCGGCAACGTCGACAACGGCCCGGTCGACGGCGCGGCCGTCTGGGGCGGGGCCGGCTTCCTGATCGGCGTGGACGACGGCGTCACCAGCGACGTCAACCCGCTGATCGACCCGGGCGTCAACTCCCAGATCCGCATCCTCGGCGTGCCGGGCGACCAGAGCATCGGCCAGCAGCGGGTGCCGGTGATCATCACCTCGCTCCGCGACACCACCGTCGGCACCACCGCCCGCGGCGTGGTCAACAACCGCATCCTCAACAGCTACCCGGTCGGCCCCTACACCCGCTACGCGGGCCAGAGCCTGACCGAGCCCCAGCCCGGGGACGGCGGCTTCATCACCGTCGGCGCCAACTCGCGGACGACCGACGATCTCACCGACCCCCGCGGCGGCAGCCTGATCGACAACGCCGACATCCGCTACATCAGCGGGGTCGCGGTCGAGGGCGGCGGCCTGGAGGCCCTCACCGACCGGGTCGTCCGCATGGGCCTGCGGATCTCGGGCTCCAAGCTCGACTCGTTCTCCACCGTGGGCGCCATGTCCTACGTCGCGAGCACCGCCATCGTCGGCGGCGAGCGCGTCCCGTTCGCCGGCAAGGCGACGTTGTTGTACATGTACAACAACACCATCTCCAACATGCCCGTCGGCGTCCGCGGCAACGCCCAGTCGAGCAACAACGTCGACGGCCCGATCCCGTCGCTCGTCGTCCTGCTCAACAACACGTTCTACAACAACCCCACCGGCGTGTACGTCTGGGCCCCCGGCTTCAACGGCCAGAACTCGGACTCCTACGCCTACTCGCTGCTGATGAACAACATCTTCAGCACCTCCTCGTCGATCGCGATCCAGGTGGTCGGCCAGCAGTACGGGGCCCAGCTCCAGTACAACCTGTTCGACGACAACGCGCGGAACGTCCAGGCCTCGCCCGGCGAGGGCTTCGCGGGGAACATCAGCCCCCGGTTCGGCGACCCCATGTTCGTCGACCCGGCGACCCTGAACTTCGCGATCCAGCCCGGCTCCGCGGCCATCGACGGCGGCCGCAGCGAGATCGGCCCCAACCTGGCGGGGCAGCTCGTCTACCCGTCGGTCGGCATCCTGACCCTGCCGGGCTCCGGCTCGTTCGGGATCGACGACCTCTGGGCGCCGACGCTCGAGGAGCCGGCTATCCCCGACCCGAACCACATCCCGGGGACGTTCTACTACTCCCGCCTCCCGGCCCAGCGCCTGGGGCGCCGCGACCTCCGCGGCTTCATCCGGATCGACTCCCCCGGCACGCCCAACACCGGGACGGGCGCCAACCCGTTCACCGACATCGGCGCGTTCGAGTACGTCGACCTCAACCCCGCCAGCGTCACCGCCGTCACGGCGATCTACGTCGGCGCCGCGGGGCTCGTCACCTTCCGCGACTTCTACTCGGTCGGCGGCACGGCCGGCTCGAACCGGACGCCCGACTACGTCCAGTTCAGCTTCGACAGCCCGATCGACCCCAACTCGGTGAACGCCAACACCGTGCGGCTCCAGGCCCTCGGCCGCACCGGCAACAACGTCCCCGGCTCGTTCATCAGCCTCGCCGGGCTGCTGAGCTACGACGTCAACGGCCGGTTCATCCGCGTCAGCCTGGCCAACAGCGGCATCAACCTGGCGAGCGACGCCTACCGCTTCGTCCTGGTCGGCTCCGGCTCCGAGGTCCTCTCCAACCCGCAGGGCGTCGCCCTCGACGGCGAGAACCTCACCAACGGCAACGACCCGGCGACCGGCGTCCAGCGCCCGCTCCCCTCGGGCAACGGCGACCCGGGCGGGAACTTCTACAGCACCTTCATCATCAACACGGTCCCCTCGCAGGTCGTCCCCGGGACGTTCGGCCTCTCGGCCGAGAGCGACAGCAACATCGTCGGCGACCGGGTGACCAGCGACACGACGCCGACCTTCGTCGGCTCGATCAGCAACACCAACACGGGCCTCGTCCCGCTCGGCGGCCAGACCGCGATCGTCGACATCGGCATCGTCTCGCTGAACGGCAACGGCGACCGGACGACCTACTGGTCCGCCGACTCCGCCCCGGCCAACCTGCGCTCGTTCATCCGGCCCAACGCCGGCACGGGGCGGACGCTGGACGACGGCTCCTTCGCCGTCACGGTCGGCCAGGACGCCGCGGGGACCGGCTGGGTCGCCGTGGGCTCGACCCTGCGGTCGTCGCCCTACAACGTCGGCGGCAGCGGCCAGCTCGTCCCGATCCCCGGCTCGGTCGGCGGCTACTACGTCGCCCGCGTCCGGATCGTCGACCAGAGCGGCAACATCTCCAACAACCTGCTGTCCTCCGCCCAGACGCCGTTCGTCGTCGACGACGCCCTGCCCCAGAACGGCGGCGTCCCCGTCGTCGTCACGATCGACAGCCCGGGCGCCGGCTCGGTGATCACCAACCCCCCCGCGGACTACCGCTTCCAGATCTCGGCCAACAAGAACCTGGACCTCACGCGCCTGACGGCGACGCAGATCCAGCTCGTGCGGGCCGGGGCCGACGGGACGTTCGAGAGCGGGACGACGATCGCCATCGACCCCTCCAGCATCGACGTCCAGCTGCTCGACTCGGCGGCGCTCGGCGGCGGCGGCGGCAAGGGCCGCGAGCGGATCACCTTCCGCGCCGCGACCGCGCTGACCAACGGCCTGTACCAGCTGACCATCCTGGGGACGGGCCAGGACGGCATCCGCGACATCGCCGGCAACATGCCGGGCGAGGACCTCGTCCAGGTCTTCGCCGTCTACAGCCCGTCGACGGCGCGGGGGACCTTCGTCGGCGCCGGCTACACGACCGACCCGACGGCCCCCGAGGGGAGCCGGGCCAACCCCTGGGCCACCATCAACGAGGCCATCCAGGCCGCCGCCTTCGGCGACACGGTGTACGTCCTGCCCGGCATCTACACCGAGTCGGTCATCATGCGGAACCAGGTCAGCCTGGTCTCCGCCGGCGTGGCCAGCACCGACGCCTCGATCGTTCGCGGCGACGCCCTGCGGACCGTCATCCGCCCGAACGCCACCGACGGCGTCGTCAGCGTCTACGCCAGCGGCCTGACCTCCTTCATCGACCCGACCACGGGGGCGGCCCTGGAGACCCGCATCCAGGGCCTCACCATCGCCTCGTCGCTCATCGGCGACCCGGCGCTGGGCTTCGCCAACCTCAACTCGGTCGGCCTGTACCTCGACGGCTCCGCCGTCCGGGTCGAGGGCAACTACTTCATCAACTCCGGCGTCGGCGTCTACGTCGGCACCTCGGCCTCCGCCCCCGGCGCCCCGACCCTGGTCAACAACGCGATCGTCGGCAACACCACCGGCCTGATCGTCCAGGACCTCGGCGGCACGCCGACCTCCGCCACCTCCACCGTGAACGTGATCAACAACACGTTCGCCTACAACACCTACGGCCTGCGGGCCATCAACGACGCCACCACCGGCTCGAACCAGGCCTACGTGGCGAACAACATCTTCTGGCAGAACCACGACCAGACCCCGAGCCGCAACGGCCTGGGCGTCATGTCGTCGACGCCGAACCACCTGATCCTCAACAACAACCTCTTCTCGGGCAACGGCCAGAGCGACACGCTCCCCTGGTGGGCCGCCTACAACGTGGGCAACGGGTTCGACGTGGCGAAGCTCGGCCCCAACGCCGCCGACGCCGCCGCGAACCTCGGCAACTACACCGGCTGGCCCGCGTTCGTCTCGCCCGTCGATCCCCGCCCCGGCGCGGACGGCCCGGCGCAGTTCTACCTGAGCGCCAACTTCGGGCTCCTGCAGAACTCGGCCGCCATCAACAACGCCCTGGCGTCGGTCGCCACCCAGACCGACCTCCTGGGGAACTTCCAGAACCCCAACCCGGTCAGCCGTGGGCTCAAGCTGCCGGGCTACGGCCCCCGCGACGTCGGCGCCTTCGAGCACGTCGCCTCCGGGTCGGCCACGCCGGCCCCGGCGCCGACCAACCCGCCGACGAACCCGAGGGCGACCACCCCGGTGCCGGTCGCCCGTCCGTCGACCACGGTCGCGACGCCCGCCCCGGCCCCGGCCGTGATCGTTACGCCGACCCCGGCGCCCGCCCCGGCCCCGACGCCC
>NZ_JBBCIR010000005.1:0-106541 GCF_037189885.1 Paludisphaera sp. | reverse complement strand
GATCGAGAAGGCCGTCGCGGCGTTCTCGCGGATCGAGGGGGTCGACGTCGAGCTGGCCGAGCGGCTCGTCGAGCAGGGGATCCTCAGCTACGACGACCTGTCGGTGATGGAGATCGCCGACCTGGTGGCCACGATCGAGGGCCTGGACGAGCCGCTGGCCGAGTCGATCGTCGCCCAGGCCGAGGCCCTGGCCGAGGAGCAGTCCGAGGACCTCCCCCGCCAGGGTCTGTGCCTAGATCAAGACCAACGCTAGCCACCCGCCCAGGAGGCGGGCGAATCCACGCTGCCTGTCTCCACCTTGTTGACTCCAGAGGTTGCTTCGACGGCGGTACTGCCAGGGGTTGGGAAAGGCACCAACCTCGTGTCCCCAACGACGTCCGCCGGGGCCGAGTCGCCAGACAATGGACTTCTCGCTGCTAGAAGCGGCCCACACGATCTTTTGCCGTCCATAAAGCGTGGTGCTGCTTTGACTCTCACCGGAACAGCGCCCCCTCCGCCGCCAGGCCGGGGCCGAAGCCCAGGGCGACGCAGGGGCGGGGGGCGTCGGCGCGAGTCAGTTCGTCGAGGATGAACAGGACCGTGGCCGACGACATGTTGCCGTAGCGGGACAGGATCGATCGCGAGGTCGCGACGGCTTCCGGCGGGAGGGAGAGGGCCTCGGTCACGCACGAGAGGACGCGCGGGCCGCCGGGATGGACGGCCCACGAGGCGACGTCGGCGACCGTCAGGCCGGAGCGCGCCAGCCACGAGTCGAGCCAGGGGCCGACGTGCTTCTGGATCAAACCCGGGACCCGCGTGGACAGGGTCATCTCGAAGCCGTGGTCGCGGACGTACCAGGCCATCGCCGACTCGGACCCCGGGAACAGGCACGCTCCGTTGGCCGCCAGCCGCCACGCCGGGCGGCCGGAATCCGGCCCCAGCACCACCGCCGCGGCACCGTCCGCGAACAGGGCGTTGCCGACCATCCGGCGCGGGTTCCAACCGTACGAATAATGGAGGCTGCACAGCTCGACCGAGCAGAGGAGCACGCGGGCGTCGGGCTCGGCCGCGATCAGCCCGCGCGCCACGCGCAGGCCGTTGAGCGACCCGTGGCAGCCCATGAAGCCGACGTGCGTCCGCTCGACCGTCGGCCCCAGCCCGAGCTTCTCCATCAGGCCGAGGTCCACCCCAGGCGCGGCGAACCCGGTGCATGAGACCGTCACCAGGTGCGTGATCGCGCCCGGCGGCACGCCCGACCGCTCCAGGGCGATCCGGCAGGCGCGCTCGGCGAGCGGCGTGGCCTCGGCCTCGAACCGCTCCATGCGGACGGCGGTCGTCGGGCCGGGGTCGTCGACGCCGTCGCGGACGAACGGGGTGTCGCAATCCCCCTCGCCGTGGACGATCCGCCGGAACTCCTCCCGCCCGTAGACGACGTGCCGCGCGTCCACGCCCGATTGGCGGTACAGGCTCGCCAGCAATTCGCCGTGGTCGTCGTCCTCCGCGCACAACGCCCGCGCGGCGTCGATCGACTCCGATCGCTCGATCCTCAATGGAGGGGTCGCCGTGCCGATCCCCAGCAGTTCGACGTGCATGCGGAAGCCTCGCGTTCGGTGTCGTGTCTACTCGCGGTGCATGGCCCAGAGCAACGGCCGGGCCAGTCCGGGACGCCTCCCCAGCGCCGCGACCAGCGCCCGCGTCATCCCCGGCGACCGCAGGACCCGCGCGACCGCCCGGCAGGCGAGCTGGCGATCCCGCACGATCCGCCGATGCTCGCGCGCCCAGCGCCGGGCCGGGTCGGGATCGTCGGCGAGCGTCGCGGCCAGCGCCTCTCCGCCGGCCAGCGCCCAGGCCATCCCCTCGCCGGTGAAGGGCTCGACGTAGCCGGCCGAATCCCCCACCCGGAAGACGCCCCCTTCCACCACCCTCCCCGGCGACCGCCACAGCGCAGGCGTCCCGCGCCAGCGAGCCTCGGCCAGCCCGGGGGCCCCGGGCAGCCGCGTCCCCGCCAGGATCGCCGAGGCCAGCGCCCCGGGGCCGCCGGCCTCGCGCACGGCGGCCGGGTCGAGCGCCGCGGCCACGTCCAGCCGGCCGTCCTCCAGCGCCACGAGCCCGACGTACCCCCCCGCCCCGCACGCCATGAAGACGCGGCCGGGCGCGTAGCCGTCGGGCGCGGCGTCGAGGATCGTCCCCGCCCCCAGCTTCGACCGCGGCGAGGGCCTCGCGCGGTCGTCGGCCGGGAAAAGCCCGTCCCCCAGCCCCGTCGCCGAGACGACGAACCGCGCGCCGACCTCGCGCGACTCGTCCCCCGTCCTCAGCCGGACCCCTCCCGTCGCGAGCGTCGCCGAGGCGCCCGGCTGGAACTCGGCCCCGGCCGCGACCGCCTCGTCGACGAGCGCGGCGTCGAGCGCGTCGCGCGAGAGCGCGACCCCCAGCGCGTGGTGCAGCGTCGCGCGGCGGCGGCCGGTCGCCAACTCCAGGCCGGTCAGCGGCACGGCGCCCAGCCTCCCGGCGAGCGAGCCCAGGCCGATCCGCGCCAGCGTCGCCAGGGCCCGGGGATTCAGGCAGCAGCCGCAGACCTTGGGCCGGGGGAAATGGGCGCGGTCGACGAGCAGGACGCGGAGCCCCCGGCGCGCCAGGCCCCGCGCCGACGTCGAGCCGGCCGGCCCCGCGCCGATGACGACGGCGTCGTAACCGGCCGTCATCGCCCCTCCGTCAGCAGGAAGCGGCGGGGGAACCGGGCGACGGCCTCCGGGCGGTCCCAGCCGGCCGCCTCGGCCAGCGCGCGGGCCTCGTCGCGCGTGAACGCCCCCTCGACCGACAGCGGGCCGTCCACATGCGCCACGGCCGATCGCGACAGGATGCGGATCCCCGCGTAGGCCAGCAGCCAGCCCGACCGCCCGCGCTCCAGGTCGTCCACCAGGAGCAGCCCGCCCGCCCGCTTCATCGCCCGCAGCAGCCCCACGGCCTCGGGCTCGTCCAGGTGGTGCAGGAACAGCGAGCACGTCACGACGTCGAACCCCTCCGGGAACGGATCGGCCAGGACGTCATGCTTGAAGAAGTTCGCCGCGACCCCCGACCGCCGCGCGTGCTCCGTCGCGTGGGCGACGGCGTACTCGCTCACGTCGCAACCGGCGACCTCCAGCGCCATCCCCTCGCGCCGGGCCTTCCTCGCGATCCGCGCCGCGAAGTCTCCCCCGCCGCAGGCCACGTCCAGCAGCCGGATCGGGCCGGGCCGACCCTTCGCGAATTCGCGGATCCGCGGCCACATCGCGCGCGTCGTCGCGCTGAACAGGTTGACCCGCCGCAACGCCTCCAACGCCCGGCCGTGCTCGGCCGGATCCAGGCCGGGCTGGTCCATGACCTCGGGGCTGCGACGGCGGGTGCGGAGATCGGGCGGGAGGTCGATCAAGGCGGCGGCCCCCGGTTCGACTTGCGTTCGACGACGTGGCCGATTGTACGGCGGCCGTCCGGGCGATGGGAGGGTCGCGTCGGGGCCTGGTATGTTTCTTGCTTGTTATGTGGGGCAAGGGCGGGCCGACGCGGCCCGCGACGGATCGAATTTCGCGAATGGAGAATCCAGGATGACCGGAATGAAGCGGCTGGGCGCGGCGGCCATGGGGGCGGCGCTGGTGTTCGCGACGGCCCACGCCCAGCAGGAGCCGGGGCCCATCGAGCGCGCCGGCGAGAGGCTGGACGAGGCCGGCCGCAGCGTCATCAGCGGCGTCGAGCGCGGCCTGAACCGGACCCGCGAGGCGGTCCGCGAGTCGTTCGAGAAGTCCCGCGTCCGGATCAACGACATGGGCGTCGAGGCGCGCGTCTACGGCCGCGTCCACTGGGACAAGATGCTCGAATCCAGCACCATCGACATCGCCGCCGAGGCCGACGGGATCGTCACCCTGCGCGGGTCGGTCCCGAGCGATGAGGCCAGGACCCGGGCCGTCGAACTGGCCACCGACACCGTCGGCGTCGCCCGCGTCATCGACGAGCTGGCGGTCCAGACCACCAGCCAGGTCGTCGACCCCGCCGCCACGTCCTCGCCGCGCTCCCGCGCCGTGCGCCAGCCCGCCGGCCGGATCGCCAGCCCCGACGCGACGCCCTCGCCGGCCACCCCGGCGACCACGGCGGACCCCGACAGCCCCGCCACGCCGCGTCGCCCCCGGCCTGAAGGCGAGATCCGGCTCTCCGAGCCCGTCACGCCGGCCGACCCCGCCGAGCCCGGTTCCGGCGGCCTGCTCCCCCCGCCCGAGCGTTGACGCCGGCCCCCATCGGACCGACGAGCCCCGAGGCCCTCGCCGCCGCGCGAGGGCCTCGCCATTTCCACCCCATCTCCCGGCGGATTGTCCCATCGGCGACGCGGCGTCAATCTCGTCGTGGTCGGCCTCAACGGGTCCGGTGGACATACTCCTCGAGCGCGTGCCACTCCTTCGGGGCGATGACCTGGCACTCGATGAGTTGCGGCCCCTTCGCGCCGAGCGCGGCCTCGAACCGCCGATGGAACTCCTCGGCCGTCGCCGCCCGGGTCGCGGGCACGCCGAGGCCCGTCGCGATCTCGACCCAGCCGATCGACGGGCCGTCGAGATCGAGCATCGACCGCATCCTCGCGTTCGTCTCGCCCTCGCGGACCCGCGCCAGCTCCAGGTTGAGGATGGCGTAGGCGTCGTTCTTGAGGACGATGACGACGACGTCGGCCTTCTCCCGCGCCATGGACCACAGCGCCTGGACGGTGTACATCCCGCTGCCGTCGGCCTGGAGCACGACGACCTTCCGGTCGGGGCGGGCGATCGCCGCGCCGAGGGCCGTGGGCAGGCCGCCCCCGATCGCCCCGCCGTTGACGGGGTTGATGAGGTCGTGCGCCCGGGCTCCCCTGGTCGCCGCGATGATGGGCGGGCCGTTCGTGGCCCCCTCGTCCACGAGGATCGCGCCCTCCGGCAGCAGCGAGCAGAGCGACCGCCCGATCGCCTCCGCCGTCAGGTCCCCGGAAGGGGGCTCGACTTCCTCGCGGGGCTGGAGCGCCGGCCGCGCCGGTCGCCTCGGCCAATGATCGGAGCGCGGCCTCCACGTCCTCTTCCGCCGAGGCCAGGGCGAAGATGTCGCACCCCGCGCGGCTCTTGAGCGTCGGCTTGCCCTTGTAGGCGAAGGTCGCGACCGGCGGGCCGGAGCCGACGAGGATCAGTTGCTCGAACGGCTCCAGGAACTGGACGCCCATCTCGAACTCGTAGGGGATGGGGTCGACGGGCGGACGGCCCTCGCCCCGCGCGAGGTAGCGGGAGGGGAACGTCTCCGACAGCGGCGCCGCGCCGGTCTTCGCGGCGACGCGGCCGGCAAGCTCCAGCGCCTCGCCCTGGAGGGCCAGTCCGCCCAGCAGCAGGCCCGTCTTTTTGCCGTTGGAGAGCATCCCGGCCGCGCGCCCGATCGCCTCCTCGGAGACCCGCGGCCGTGCCGACGGCGGCGGCGCGGACGGCGGCGGGGCGGCGTCGCCCCAGTGATGGTCGTTGGGCGCCACGACGGTGCAGACCTTGCCCGTCTTCGCCAGCGCGGCGGCCTCCGCGCCCAGCTCGCCGAGATGGGAGGCGCTCCGCGCCTCGCCGACCCAGTGCGACACCGCGCGGGCGAGGTCCGACGCGCGGCCGTTGACCAGCTCGTGCTCCGGGAAGTTCGGCTGGTGGTAGGTGGCGTTCACGCCGACGACGTTGACGACGGGGGTGTGGGCGCGGGCCGCGTTGTGGAGCATGGCGATGCCGTTGGCGAAGCCGCAGGCCACGTGCAGCAGGGTGAACGCCGGCGACCCCTTCACGCGGCCGTAGCCGTCGGCCGCGCCGGTGACGACGTCCTCTTGCAGGCAGAGGACGGGACGCACCGCCTCGGACTTCCCCATCTCGTAGACCAACTGCATCTCCGACGTGCCGGGGTTGGCGAAGCACGTCGTGACCCCCGCGTCCACCAGGGCCTTGAACAAGGACTGCGCGCCGTTCATGGATGTCTCCGGATCTGGGTCCGTCGCCTCGGAACGTCCATGGGATCACCGCACGTCCGGCATGATCTGGCCCATCTCCATCGCGTCGCCGGGCGGGACCTCCCGCAATCCGATCACGATTCGATCCTCGGGCGCGGCGGTCGCCGCCTGGAGCAGCGCCCAGAGGCGCGTCAGGAGGGTCCGCTTGTATTCCGCCGATCGGCCCGCGCGGATGGAGAGCGACAGGCTGACCGTCGCCGCCGCCTCTCCGGCCGTGAAACCGTCGCCGGCCGGATAGTCCTGGAAGATCACGTGGACCCAGTTCCTCGGCACCCCGGACAGCTCGACGTGGAGCGCCGTGATCTCGGCGGCGAGGCCGGCCTTGCCGGCGGCGTCGAGCGTGCCCGATTGCGTGGCGATCGTGTAGAGCGGCATGGCCTGAACTCCGCTTCATGAAATTGCCGGCATCAATCTAACACGATCGACCCCGTCCTCGACCCTGTCGGCTACCGGAAAGTCGGATTCGAAACTCGCCCCGACGAACGGCGGGATGACGGGAGCCGCGGGGCTCCCGCCGATCGGCTCATCGATGGCGACGTCCCGGCTTCGCGGCCGCCCGCCCGCTCCATCCCCCGGACAGGTCCCGAGGCCACGTCGAGCCGACGCGCGTCGTGACACGGCGTGGCTTCGCGAGCAATGGTGAATTCTGAATGGACGGTTGCGTCGGTCTTGACAGAATGAATTGGCGGACGCTATGGTGGCGGGACCGGCCACGAGTCCGTCGGCCCTTGCCGATGGAGAGGCGACGACGCCGCGCCGGTCCCGCCATTTTCTCGATACGGCAGCCCCATTTTTCGTCGTGCGGGCGGTCCGCGTCGCGGCCCGTGGAGGGCGTGCGCGCGGCGGCCGCGAAGGGACGCGAGCGAGGCTGACCGGGAAGGATGTTCCGATGACGACTCGTCTGCGATCGCTCCTCGCGCCGGCCGCGCTCGTCGCGGCGGTCGCCTTGCTGCCCATGGGGTGCGGCGACGATCCCGACATGACCGGGGACTCCAAGGCCGGCATCGGCGCCGCGGGTACGAACGACCCGAACGCGCCGCAATCGCGGGAAGAGGAGTACAAGCGCCAGATGGAGGAAGAGGCCGCCTTCCAGAAGAAGGGCCGCAGGTCCTGAGGCGAGGGCCGCGACGCGGCGGCCCGCGCCCTCCCCTCCCCCCGGACGCCCCGTTCCGATCCTTATTCAAAGGACATTGGTCGATGTCTGGTTATATGAGACGTGCGTTCACGTTGATCGAGCTGTTGGTGGTGATCGCGATCATCGCCGTGCTCATCGCCCTCCTCCTGCCGGCCGTGCAGTCCGCCCGCGAGGCGGCCCGGCGGTCGCAATGCGTCAACAACCTGAAGCAGATCGGCCTGGCGGTGCAGAACTACGAGGCCTCCCAGGGGGCGCTGGCCCCGACGGGCCTGAGCCCCAACCCCGGCACGGCCGAGACCGACGCCCACTTCTCGATGAAGCTGCGCCTGCTGCCGTTCTTCGAGCAGCAAGCCCTGTACGACTCCTGCAACATCTACATGTCGTCCTACGTCGACGCCGGCCGGATGTGGAACTGGACGGTGGGGCACACGCGGGTCGCGGCGCTCTCCTGCCCGTCCGACAGCAACGCGGGCTGGGACGATCAGGTGGCCGCCAGCTACGCGAACAACCTGGGGCGCAACCGCTACTACAACGGCTGGGCGACCGACGGCCCGTCGTACTGGCTGGGGACCGACGGCGGCCTGAACAAGGTGGTCACGCTCTCCTCGATCGCCGACGGCACCAGCAACACGGCCATCTTCAGCGAGGTCCTCAAGGGGACCGGCAACAGCATCGGCACCGGCAGCAAGGACGGCCGCCACATGCTCTATCGCGCCGATAGCCTGGGCATCCGCGACTTCGCCGATCAGGCCAACAACAACTTCCTCCTCTTCCAGGCCTGCCGCAACCGGGGCACGATCCGCACCTGGGACTACAAGGGCGAGCGCTGGATCCAGGGCGACGCCGCCCGCGGCGGCGGCTATCACCACATCGCCACGCCGAACCAGAAGTCGTGCGCCCTCGACGGCAACACCGGCCCGAACCGCAACGCCGACTCCATCATCTCGGCCTCGTCGAACCACGCCGGCGGCGTGAACGTCCTGCTCCTGGACGGCTCGGTCCGGTTCATCAAGGACTCGATCGACTACCAGAGCTGGCTGGCCCTCGGCACCCGCGCCGGCGGCGAGGTCATCTCCTCTGACGCCTTCTGACCCCATCAACCCTGCCCGATCCGACCACCCTTCGCGAGGCCGCGCCCCCCCCGGGCGCGGCCTCGCCCCCGTTCGTGCCCCGCCGACGCCGATCGTCCTCCGACCCTACAGGGGAAGGCACCGCGGAGGGGTGGATGGGTGGGGGGCGAGCCCGAGCCGTTGATGTCGAAGCTCATAACGGCCTTCCCCCCTGGAGGGGGAAGGTGGCCCGAAGGGCCGGATGAGGGGGGGACGAGCCGGATGGCCGTCGCGGATCGCGGGGGTTTCCCCACGGCCGTCGGCCTGGGCCAGGGTTCCGAACACCGAGACTCCGCGGGCGGGCCCCCCTCATCTGACCGCCGCGCGGTCTGTCTTCCCCCACCAGGGGGGAAGAGCGTTCATGACGACCTTCCCCCCTGGCGGGGAAGGTAGCCGGGTGGTCCGGATGAGCAGGGAGGCACGCCCCCGCCCGAAGAAACTCCCTGACGCCGTTCGAAATTCCTGAAATCTGGCGAGCCCTTCCCGCGAGCATATCCAGATGAGGGGATCGGCCGATCTTTGAAAATTCGGAGGGCATCGAAGGCGGATCGGGGCGAATCCGGCCGGGTGAATCGCGCCCGCGCCTCGCCGCCAGCGTCCCGACGAAGGCCGCGACGCGGGCCGACGGACTCGCGGCCGTCGCCCCGATCGGGGGGACGGGGAGGGTATCGCGACGCAATCGATTTCGACGAACGAAGCCAACCGAGAACCGGGGGTAATATCCTGGGGTTCAAGGGGTTGCGTCTATCGCGGCCGTGGTCGCGCGATGACGAACGAACCCAACTCCCTGCGGCGCCGGTCTCTTCATCCGGGCCCCGGCGCGCCGTATATTGCAGGCCGGATCCGGGGCGACGTGGTCCCGGAGAATCATCGGATGGCGTTGACGCGAGGGGCGGGATGAAGCTGAGAACGGCGATCCTCCGGGGGGCGGTCGGGCTGCTGGCGGGGCTGGCGGTCCTGGGGGCCGGCACGGCGCGGGCGGACGTGAAGCTGCCGGCGATCTTCGGCGACCACATGGTCCTCCAGCGCGACCAGAAGATCAACGTCTGGGGCTGGGCCGACCCGGGCGAGGACGTGAAGGTCGAGTTCCGCGGCCAGTCCCAGGCCACGAAGGCGGGCGAGGACGGCTCGTGGCGCGTGGCGCTGGAGCCGGTCGAGGCCGGCGGCCCGTTCGAGCTGGTCGTCTCGGGCAAGAACACCCTGACGTTCCAGGACGTGCTGGTCGGCGAGGTCTGGATCTGCTCCGGCCAGTCGAACATGCAGTGGTCGGTGGCCGCGGCCAACGACCCGGACCTGGAGGCCGCCGCCGCGAAGTTCCCGAACATCCGGCTGATCTCGGTCCCGCAGGTCGGCACGCAGGAGCCCCAGAAGGACTTCCGGGGCGAGTGGAAGGTCTGCTCGCCGGAGACGGTCTTGCCGTTCTCGGCCGTCGGCTACTTCTTCGGCCGCCAGCTCCACCAGACGCTCGACGTGCCGGTCGGCCTGATCAACAACGCCTGGGGCGGCTCGGCCTGCGAGGCTTGGATCCCGCGCGAGACGCTCGCCGCGGATCCCATCTACAAGGATCTCCTCGCCTCCTGGGAGGAGCGCGAGAAGAACTACGAAGCCGCCAAGAAGGCCTACGAGGAGGCCAAGGCGACGGCCAAGGCCGAGGGCAAGCCCGCCCCCCGGCCGCAGGACGACCCGGAGGGCCCCATGAAGGGGAACTACCGCCCCGCCAACATCTACAACGGCGTTCTGCTGCCGACCGTCGGCTACACCATCCGGGGCGTCATCTGGTATCAGGGGGAGAGCAACGCCGGCCGCGCGTACCAGTATCGGGATATGTTCCCGCTCATGATCGAGACCTGGCGCAAGGCCTGGGGCCAGGGCGACTTCCCGTTCTACTGGGTCCAGCTCGCCGACTTCATGGCCGAGAAGCCCGAGCCCGCCGACAGCTCCTGGGCCGAGCTGCGCGAGGCCCAGACCATGACCATGGGCCGCCTCCCCAACACCGGCGAGGCCGTCATCATCGACCTCGGCGAGGGCAAGGACATCCACCCGAAGAACAAGCAGGACGTCGCCAAGCGGCTCGCCCGCTGGGCACTCGCCCGCGACTACGGCCTGGACATCCCCGCCCAGAGCCCGACCTACAAGTCCATGGAGAAGCAGGGGGGCAAGGTCGTCCTGACGTTCGATCACGTCGACGGCGGCTTCCGCCCCTTCGACGTCCAGGAGCCCGTCGGCTTCACCATCGCCGGCGCCGACAAGAAGTTCGTCAACGCCCAGGCCAAGGTCGTCGGCCCGAACAAGGTCGAGGTCTGGTCGGACCAGGTCTCCGGGCCCGAGTCCGTCCGCTACGCCTGGGCCGACAACCCCGTCTGCAACATGTACAGCGCCGCGGGCCTGCCCCTCACCCCGTTCCGGACCGATGACTGGCCGGGCGTGACGGCCAACAACACCAAGTGACCCTCCGACGAGGCCGGCCGACCTGGCGTCGGCCGGCCCCGTTCCCCCCGGAAGACAACCCATGCCCCGCTGGGACGACGAACCCGAGGACGACTGGGACGACGAGGACGAGCCGGTCGACGACGACGGGACGGCTCCCTGCCCGTACTGCGGTCGCGACATCCTGGAGGACTCGGAGCGCTGCCCGGAGTGCGGGTCCTACATCTCCCGCGAGGACGCGCCGTATCAACGGAAGCCGTGGTGGATCATCATCGGCGTGATCGCGGGCCTGTACGCGGTATATCGCTGGATCTTCTGACCGCCCGGAAAGTCATCATCCATGCCGAGGCATCCTTCATGAGTGTGAAGCCCGTCGTCCCGGGGCTCTGGCAGGTCGCGATCCAGTATGTCAACGCCTTCATCATGGACGGCGGCGACGGCCTGACGGTCATCGACGCGGGGATGCCCGGCGGCGACGCGACGATCCTGGAGGCGATCCGGTCCATCGGCCGGCAGCCGTCCGACGTCGCCCGCATCCTGGCGACGCACTGTCACAGCGACCACGTCGGCGGGCTGGCCGCGCTGAAGCGGGCGACCTCCGCGCCGGTTTTCATGCACGCGGTCGACGCCGCCATGACGCGCGAGGGTCGCGCCCTTCGGCCCCTCGCGCCCGCGCCCGGGCTGGTCAACCGGCTCATCTGCCGGTTCCTCCTCCCCGCCGCCCCGACCGAGGTCGAGCCGACTGCGATCGAGCGCGAGGTCGCCGATGGCGAGACGCTCCCCGGCGGCCTCCGCGCGATCCACGTCCCCGGCCACTGCGCGGGGCAGCTCGCGTTCCTGTGGCCCGAGCACGGGGGCGTGCTGATCGCCGCCGACGCCGCCGCAAACGCCTTCGGCCTGGCGCCCAGCCCCATGTACGAGGACTTCGACGAGGGCCGACGCAGCCTGGCGAAGCTGTCGGCCCTGGACTTCGAGGTCGCCGTCTTCGGCCACGGCAAGCCGATCCCGTCCGGGGCCTCCGCGGCGTTCGCGCGGAAGTGGCCCCCGTCCCGGTGACGGGCGTGCCTCTCGTCTGCGAAGATGCCTCGGTGACGCTCTTCCCCCCTGGTGGGGGAAGACAGACCGCGCGGCGGTCGGATGAGGGGGGGCCCGCCCGCGGAGTCTCGGTGTTCGGAACCTTGGCCCAGGCCGACGGCCGTGGGGAAACCCCCGCGATCCGCGACGGCCATCCGGCTCGTCCCCCCCTCATCCGGCCCTTCGGGCCACCTTCCCCTCCAGGGGGGAAGGCCGTTATGAGGGCGCGCCCGATGTCCGGAGCGCCACACCCCCGGTGACGCCGGCCGGGTTCACCAGGACGAACCGCCGCCGCCTCCGAAGCCGCCGCCGGAGCGGCCGCCGCCACCGAAGCCGCCCGACGACCACGAGTAGCCGCCCCCCCGGCCGGAGAGCTTCGACAGGTCGGCCCGGGGCTGGCTGGGGAAGGTCCGGTTCATCGCCCACATCGAGGTGTCGATGTCGTTGATGAGCACCCACGTCGAGAAGCCGTCGCCCCGCGCGGGGCGATACCAGTCCGGCGGCGTCTGGTACAGGTCGGCGAACGCCTTCCCCCAGCGATCCGACAGACCGAAGATGATCGCGTAGGGGAGCAGCCGCTCGAAGACCCCCCGGCGCTCCTGCTCGCGGATGTCGTCGGCCTCGGCCCGCCGGATGTACTCCTCAAGCCCCGCGACCTTCTCCCAGGCGATGCGCCCCTTCCGCGTCTTCCTCGACATGTAACGGCTCGTCACCGCGACGGTCCCCGCCGAGAGGAGCCCGGCGAACACCAACGGCGCGGCGAAGACCCGGTCGATCATCGTGAGCTGGATCATCGCCGCCAGGACGATCGCCGCCGCCACCAGCACCAGGCCGACCGCCAGGAACCCCGTCCGGACGGCCTCGGGGTTGCCGTCGAAATACTTCTCCCCGCTCAGCGTCCGGTAAAGCTCGTCCTTCACCTGGGGCAAGACCGGGTAGAACTTCTCCTGGAGGTCGCTCAGCAGGACCGAATGCGAGTCCCCCTGGAAGATCCGGTTGAACAGCAGCCGCTCGAACGGCTTGAGCCCCGTCGGCCCGCGCAGCTTGACGAAGCGATAGTCGGCCCCGGACGAGAACCAGCCGCCGCGCTCCTGGGCCTCGACGCGGATGTAGCCGCGCACCGCCAGGTCGATGATCGACGCCGAGATATCCCTCAGGTCCACCCGCTCGTCGACCAGCGCGCCGACCTCGGCCGGCGCCAGGCCGTCGGGGGGCTCGTAGCCGACGACGATCGTCCCCATCCCCTCCGGGTCGCGCCCCCGGCGGAACCAGGAGAGGAAGCAGGCGAGCGCCGTGATGGGGAAGACGGCGTAGGGGAAGTTGTCCGCCAGCCACCAGCGCAGGCGGCGCATGGCGCCGGGGCGTTCGACCGCGTCGGCCGGCATCACGACCTCGACGGTGATCCCCTCCCGCGCCCGGAGCGGGCCCGTCTGGTACTCGATCGTCCGGGCATCCACCCGCGCCTTGCGGAAGTCGCGGCCGACGGCGCCGTAGCGGCCGACCCAGGCGTCGTAGGAGAGCCGGGAGTCGTCCAGCTCGCGCGGGAGGTGGACCGTCACCCGCGACTGGGCGATCGGGATCTGCCACTCCGTCCCGGTGGCGTTCCAGCGGAGCACCGCGCGGCCGCCGTCGGCCCAGGCCTGGTTCCCCTCCCAGATCACGGCCCGCTCGACCCGGTAGCGGATGCGATATCGCTGGCGGCCGCTCACCACGCGGTCGGGGTCGCCGATGCGGATCCGCGCCAGGTTCTCGACGAAGGCGACCTCGGCCGTGCGCTCCGATCCCTCGCCGTCGTCGACCCCCAGGAGTCGGAACCGCAGGGCGTACTGGTGCATCCCCACGGCGTAGCGGACGGGGATCTCGCGGAGGATGCCGTGCTTGGGGATGGCGAAGTCGGCGTCGACCGTCTCCACCACGTCCAGGGCGGAGTCGGGCCGGATGGTCAGGTCGACGTCGAAGTCGGCGATCGTCCAGCCGTCGTCGGCCCCCCGCGCCCCGGGTGGGGACGCCGCCGCCATCGCGACCGCCAGGGCGATCGCCAGCCATGTCGCGCGGGGCATGTGAACGCTCAAGGGCGCGTCTCCCCCGCCTCGGGAGCGGTCGGCGCGGGGGCGTCGAAGGCGACGCGCGGCGCCGACCGCTCGGCCACGTCGATCTGGAAGAACGCCCGGGGCGCGAACCCCGCCGCCCTCGCCATCAGCGACGACGGGAACCCCTCGATCAGCGTGTTGAGGTCGCGCACCACGGCGTTGTAGTAGCGCCGGGCGTACTGGACGTGGTCCTCGACGTCCACCAGCGCCTGGTGCAGATCCTGGAAGTTGCGCCCGGCCTTCAACTCGGGATACGACTCGGCGACGGCGAACAGCCGCCCGACCGCGCCGGACAGGCTCCCCTCGGTGGCGCCGCGCTCGGGCACGGTGGCCGCGCGGGTCGCCTCGGCCCGCGCGCGGACGACCTCCTCCAGCGTGCCGGACTCGTGCCGGGCGTAGCCCTTGACCGTCTCGACCAGCGTCGGGACCAGGTCCCATCGCCGCTTGAGCTGCACGTCGACGTCGCTCCAGGCCCCGTCGGCCCGCCGGCTCAGGCCGATGAGCCGATTGTAGGTCCACGCCAGGTAGACCAGGGCCAGCGACGCCGCCCCGACCGCGATCCAGAAGACCGTCACGAATCGCCCCTTTCCCGAACGCCTGGGACGCGCCCCGTTCACGTCGTCATCGTATTCCGCCGAGCCGACGGGATTCCATCCCCCAGGCCCGCGAACGCCCTGAAACTTGCCCCGCCCGCGATTCCACGCGATACTGGCGGCGCGGGCGGGGCCGGTCCCCGGCGCGCCATGCGGAGGCGATCATGAGCACGACCCTGAAGACGCGGGACGATCGGGACCTTTACCCCGACAGCGACGGAGAGCCCATGTCCGACAACACGGTCCAGTTCCGCTGGATCGTCCTCATCAAGGAGGGCCTGGAATACCTGTTCCGCGACCGCCCCGACGTGTTCGTCGCCGGCGACCTCCTCTGGTATTACGAGGAGGGGATCCCCAGGTCGAGGATCGCCCCCGACACCATGGTCGTCTTCGGCCGGCCGAAGGGGGATCGCGGCTCCTATCGCCAGTGGGAGGAAGGGGGCGTCGCGCCTCAGGTCGTGGTCGAGATCCTCTCGCCGAGCAACCGCGTCTTCGAGATGACGCGCAAGTTCCGGACGTATGACGACCTCGGGGTCGAGGAGTATTACGTCTACGACCCGGGCGAAGGCGTCCTCCAGGTCTGGCTCCGCCGCGATGGCAGGCTCCAGGAGGTCGTCGAGACCGATGGCTGGGTCAGCCCCCGGTTGGGCGTCCGCTTCGTCCCCGGCGAGGGGCCGGAGAGCCTCAAGCTCTACCACCCTGACGGCTCTCCCTTCCGCACCGCCCTGGAGATGCAAGAGGCCACCGCCCAGGCCGAGCGACGCGCGCTCGCCGCCGAGCGTCGGGCCGAGTTGCTCGAGCAGCGGCTCCGGGAAATGGGCGGGGAACTCGACTGAACCCGCGATGAACCGTTCAATATGAGGCACCCCTCGATGAAGACGACGATCCCCGGCCTGCTCGCCCTGGCCGCCTCGATCCTGGGCGGAGCCGTCGCGACCGCGGACGAGGCCGGCGGGCTCCGCGCGGGGGCCGCCGTGGTGGATGTCTCGCCGACGACGTTCCCGGTGATCGTCAACGGCGGGTTCCTCCAGGCCGTCGCCAACGAGGTCCGCGACCCGCTGCTCGCGCGCTGCGTGGTGCTGGACGACGGCTCGACCCGGCTGGCGATCGTCGTGGTCGATAGCTGCATGATGCCCCGCGAGCTGATCGACGACGCCAAGGCGAGGGCCTCGAAGGCGACGGGCATCCCCGTCGAGCGGATGCTCGTCTCGGCGACGCACACCCACACGGCGGCGTCGTGCATGGGAGCGCTGGGAACTCCCGTCGATCCGACCTACGCGGCGTTCCTCCCCGGCAAGATCGCCGAGGCGATCGAGGAGGCCGCCGCGAACCTCGCCCCCGCCGAGGTCGGCTGGGGCGCGGTCGACGACCCCGAGCACACGCATACCAGGCGCTGGATCCGCCGCCCCGACCGGATGATCGACGACCCCTTCGGCGGCAAGACCGTCCGGGCCAATATGCACCCCGGCCACGTCAACGCCGACGTGATCGCCCCGTCCGGTCCGTCCGACCCGGGGCTCACCGTGCTGGCGGTCCGCGAGCCCGGCGGCCGGCCGATCGCCGTGCTGGCCAACTACTCGATGCACTACTTCGGCGCCCAGCCCGTCTCGGCCGACTACTACGGCCGGTTCGCGACTGCCCTGGCGAGCAAGATCGCCCCGGACGGCCCCGCGCCGATCTGCATGATGTCGCAGGGGACCAGCGGCGACCAGCAGTGGATGGACTACGGCAAGCCCCGCGTCGACCCCGGCCTGGACGCCTACGCCGATCGGGTCGCCGAGTCGGCCTTCCGGGCGTATCAATCCATCGACGCTTATCATCGCGCCGCGCCCCTGGCGATGGCCGAGACGACGCTGACCCTCGGCCGTCGCGTCCCGAGCCCGGAGCGGCTGGAGTGGGCCCGCCCGATCGTCGCCGCGATGGGGGACATGCCGCCGAAGTCGATCCCCGAGGTCTACGCCGCGGAGGCCGTTTATCTCCACGACGAGCCCGAGCGGACGCTGAAGCTGCAGGCGATCCGCGTCGGCGACCTGGGGATCACCGCCATCCCGAACGAGGTCTACGCCCTCACCGGCCTGAAGATCAAGGCCCGTAGCCCCCTGCCGACGACGATGAACATCGAGCTCGCCAACGGGGCCGAGGGCTACATCCCCCCGCCCGAGCAGCACGCGCTCGGGGGCTACACGACCTGGCCCGCCCGCACCGCCGGGCTGGAGGTCCAGGCGGAACCGAGGATCCTCGACGCCGTCCTCGGCCTGCTGGAAGACGCGGCCGGCGGCCCACGACGCATCGAGCAGCCCCCGGCCACGCCCCTCGCGGCGGCCGTCCTCGCCTCCCGTCCCGCGGCCTTCTGGCGGCTCGACGAGATGGACGGAGTCGAGGCCCGCGACGCCTCCGGGCACGATCGCGCGGCGGCCAGGAGAGGCGGCGTCGCCCTGTTCCTCCCTGGCCCCCCCCTGCCCGGCTTCCGCGCCCCCGACGGCCGGGTCGACCGCGCGTCGCACCTGGCCGGCGGCTCGCTGACGGCCGAACTCCCCGTCGCGCCCGAGGCCTACTCGGTGGAACTCTGGTTCTGGAACGGCCTGGAGCCCGCCGACCGCCCCGTCTCGGGCATCCTGTTCGAGCGAGGCCGGGACGGCGTCCCCGGCGACGCCCTCGCCGTCACCGGCACGTCCGCCGGCGCCCCGCCCAACCGCCTCGTCTTCGCCCACGGCGAATCGCCGCATGCGTCGACCTTCCCGGCGGTCGGCAAGGCCGACGTGGCGCCCAGGGCCTGGCATCACCTGGCCTTCGTCCGCCACGGCCGGCGCGTCCAGGTCTATCTCGACGGCGTCCTCGACCTCCAGGCCGACGCCGACATCGAGGCCGTCGCCAAGAGCGACGCCGACGCCGCGTCGAGGCGAGGCTCGCCGATCTCCTTCACCTTCGGCGATCGCCGCAAGCAAGCCGAGAGCTTCGAAGGGCTGCTGGACGAGGTCGCCGTGTACGACCGGGCCCTGACGGCCGAGGAGATCGCCGAGCACCATCGCGCCGCGACCGGCCCGGTCGACTAGGCCGTCTCCGGGCCCATCTCCCGCAGAGTCCGCTCGACGTATCGCCGCACGGCCGGCTCCAGCAGCTTGACCGCGAACGGCACCTGCCCCGTCGCGCGCACATGGGTCGGGTCCACCTCCAGGACGACCCGGTACGACGACCCCGAGAGCGCCGCCGCCGTCCGGTCTTCCGACCATTCCACCGCGTGGATCCAGCGGCCATGGTCCGCCCGCGCCCGCTCGATCGCCGCCTCGAACTTCGCCCGGGCGGCCTCCCAGGGCTGGCCATGCTCGAACGACATGTTCAACTGGGCCATGATTTTCGAACCCTCTCTCATGGAGACGAACGTACACTGACGATACAAATGTCGTCGAGGCCGGTCGCGGAGCGATCGGGGCGGCGGCCAGGAAGGCCGGACGCGGCGGCCCATCCCGAACGGATTATAGGGAGACATCCTCATGCGGCGACTCTTCATTTTCAACGCGGCGGTCCTGACCGTGTGCCTGGCGTCCGGCGCGATCGACGCGAGGGACGAGCCGGCCGGGAAGGCGACGGTGGCGGCCGGGCGGGGGCCGGGATGCGATCGGGTCTCGCTGAAGCCGCTCGCCGCGGGCGCCGAGATGATCCCGGCGCATGCGATCCGGCCCGAGGCGACGGCCGCCGGTTGTGTCGGTCGCCCGTCGCGGTATCCTGGGGTTCGACTCGAGCGTTGAACATCACGGACCACCCGGAGGCGGCGGCATGCGACGGATGATGATGCGGGCGATGCTGGGGGCGGCGTGCCTGGGGCTCGGCGTCGGCGCCGAGGCGGCCGAGAAGCTGAAGGTCCTGATCATCGAGGGTCAGAACAACCACTCGTGGGAGACGACCACGCCGATCCTCAAGGAGGCGCTGGAGAAGTCGGGGCGGTTCGAGGCGTCGGTGGCCAGGACCCCGCCGGCCAAGGCGCCGGCATCGGCCTGGGACTCGTTCCGGCCGGAGTTCAAGGCGTTCGACGTCGTCCTGACCAACTACAACGGAGAGCCCTGGCCCGCCCCGGTCCGCGAGGCGCTCGAGGGGTACGTCGCCGGCGGGGGCGGCCTGGTGGTGATGCACGCGGCGAACAACGCCTTCCCCGAATGGCCGGCGTACAACGAGATGATCGGCCTGGGGTGGCGCGACGCGGCCTTCGGCGACCGGGTTACCGTCGACGACTCGGGCAACGTCGTCCGAACGCCGAGGGGGGATGGCCCCGGCTCCGGCCACGGCCCGCGGCACGCCTACACCGTCGACGTCCGCAATGCCGAGCATCCCATCACCAAGGGTCTGCCGTCGAAGTGGACCCACGCCGTCGACGAGCTGTACCACGGCCAGCGCGGGCCGGCGAGGAACATGGAGGTGCTCGCCACCGCCTTCTCCGACGAGGCCCAGGGGGGGACCGGGACGAACGAGCCGCTGCTCTGGACCGTCGCCTTCGGCGAGGGCCGCGTCGCGGTCAACGTCATGGGGCACGCCTGGGGGGACGACGTGGGCCCCATCGAGGCCCCGGACTTCCGCGCCCTGATCGTCCGCGCGGCCGAGTGGGCGGCCACCGGCGCGGTGACGGTCCCCGTCCCGGACGACTTCCCGACCGTCGCGAAGTGACCCGCCCGATCGACTCGCCCCCACCGCCGGGTTAGAATCGTCGCCGCCGATGACGACCGACGCCCGACGACGGGGGTGCCATGCCAGACCAGGGATTCCAGCCGACCCGCGACGAGATCCACGAGGCCCCCGAGGAGGCCGTCGCGACGACGGCCGAGCCCCCGCCGAAGCCCCCGCGGCTCGTCTCCATCGACGCGCTCCGGGGCTTCGACATGTTCTGGATCATGGGGGGGGACGCCCTGGCGCGGGCCCTCTGCCGGTGGTGGGGGACGCCCGAGGCCGCGACGCTCGGCGAGCAGTTCCAGCACGTCGACTGGGAAGGGTTTCGGTTCTACGACCTCATCTTCCCCCTCTTCCTGTTCGTCGTCGGCGCGGTGATCCCGTTCTCGCTGAAGAAGTACCAGACCGGCGAGCACCCCCGGAAGCATGCCCTCGCCCGCACCGCCCGCCGCGTGGCCCTGCTGCTCGTCCTGGCGTTCCTGTACAACGGCGTCCAGACGTGGGACTTCGCCGAGTTGCGATACGTCGGCGTGCTCCAGCGGATCGCGATCTGCTACGGGGTCGCCGCGGTCATTTACATGTTCATCCGGACGCGCGGGCTGGCGATCCTGGTCGCGGCGATCCTGCTGGGCTACTGGGCCCTCCTGGGGCTGACCCCCGCGCCCGAGACCGGCGTCCGGGGCGATTACAGCAAGGAGACCAACCTCGCCGGCTGGGTCGACCGCCAGGTCCTGCCGGGCAAGATCCTGAAGAGCTATTACGGCTTCGGCGACAACGAGGGGCTCCTCTCGACCATCCCGGCCGTCGCAACCACCCTGCTGGGCGTGCTGGCCGGCGAGTGGCTCCTCTCGGCGCGGGGGGGCGGCGCGAAGGCCGTCGGCCTGCTGGCGGCGGGGACGGTCGCGGTCGCCGCGGGCTACGCCTGGGGGGAGGTCTTCCCGATCATCAAGAACCTGTGGACCAGCTCGTTCGTCCTGGTCTCCGGGGGTTTCAGCCTGCTGCTGCTGGGGCTCTTCTACCTGGTCATCGACGTCTGGAAGCTGCGCGGCTGGTCGTTCTTCTTCGTCGTGATCGGCGTGAACGCGATCACGATCTACATGGCCGGGCGGATCATCCCCTTCGGGACGATCCGCGACTTCTTCCTGAGCGGGACGCTGGAGATGCTGAGCCCCCCCGTCGCGGCGATCGTCGGGGCGGTCGGCACGCTCGTCCTCAAGTGGCTGTTCCTCTACCACCTCTATCGGACGAAGACGTTCCTGCGCGTCTGACGCCTCTCCGCCGGGGGCGCGGCGGCGAGCCGGCGGCGCGTTGCGTCGGCCCCGCGCCGGGTTTACGATGGGCCGCGTCCCGCCCGCCATCCCGCCATCCGAGATCGGAGAAAGCCCCATGCCCGCCCATCTTCCGATGAATCGTCGCGCCCTCCTGAAGGGGATGGCCGCCGCCTTCGCCGCGCCGGCCGTCCTCCGCCGTCACGCGCTCGCCGCGCCCAGCGAGACGGTGCGGCACGCCAGCTTCGGGGCCTCCGGGATGGCGCTGGCTGACGTGCGGAGCCTGGCGTCGAGCCCCCACTTCAAGCTCGTCGCCGTGGCCGACGTCGACCTCTCCCGCGTCGGGGAGATCAAGGAGCTGTTCCCCGAGGTCAAGGTCTATCAGGACTGGCGGAAGCTGCTGGACGAGGAGAAGGGGCTGGACTCGGTCAACATCTCCACGCCCGACCACATGCACGCCCCGATCACCATGAGCGCGATGCAGCGCGGCCTGCACGTCTACACCCAGAAGCCGCTGACGCAGACGATCCACGAGGCCCGCCGGCTGACCGAGTTCGCGGCCGAGAACCCGAAGATCGTCACCCAGATGGGGATCCAGATCCATTCGCACCCGGTCCACCGGCAGGTCGTGGCGACGATCCAGTCGGGGGCGATCGGCAAGGTGAGGGAGATCCACAGCTGGAGCGGCAAGGGGTGGGGCGACCGCAATCCCCGTCCCGACCGCGTCGACCCCGTGCCGGCCGGTCTGGACTGGGACGGCTGGCTGGGCGTGGCCTCCGATCGGCCCTTCATCAAGGACTACTACCACCCCGGCGAGTGGCGGAAGCGGCTCGACTTCGGCACCGGCACGTTCGGCGACATGGGCTGCCACATCCTGGACCCCGTCTTCGAGTCGACCGGGCTGACCAAGCCCAAGTCGATCCGGTCGCTCCTCGACGGCCCCGGCCAGGACTCGTGGAGCCTGGACGTCCACGTCCATTACGTCTTCCCCCAGACGCCGCACACCACCGAGGAGCTGTCGCTCCACTGGTACAACGGCGACGTCCGCCCGCCCGAGGAGGTCACGGCCCTGCTCGGCGGGCGCGAGATGGCGTATCAGGGCTCGCTCTACATCGGCACCGACGGCGTGCTGTACTCGCCGTACATCGACAGGCCTGTGCTGCTGCCGGAGGACAAGTTCAAGGAGACGAAGCTCCCCGAGCCGGGCGGCGCCGACCACTACCGCCAGTTCGTCGACGCCTGCCGCGGCGAGGGGGAGACGTCGGCCCCGTTCGCCTTCGCCGGCCCGCTGACGGAGATGGTGCTGCTCGGCTGCCTCGCCACCCGGTTCCCGAACGAGACCCTGCGGTGGGATCCCGCCGCGATGAAGGTCCTGAACCTGGACGAGGCGAACGCCTTCGTCACCAAGACCTACCGCAAGGGCTGGGAGGTCGAGGGCCTCTGACGCGGGCCGATCCGGCCCCGACGGCACGTCCCGTGCAAGATGCGGAGACGCGGCCGTGGGGGCCGGAGGCAACCCGTTGAACGAGGCGATGATGGCGCTGACGCAGAAGCAGTTGGAGCGGTTCCGGCACGTCCTCGAGGCGATGGACCGTCGGCTGAGCGGGGAGATCCAGAGCCTGGAGGAGCAGGCCCGGACGGGGCTCGGCGGGGAAGCGGGGGGGAACCTCTCCAACGCCCCGATGCACCTGGCCGACCTGGGGACCGAGCAGTACATGCAGGAGCTGAACGCGACCCTGCTGGAGAACCAGGAATACCTCACCCATGAGGTCCGCGACGCCCTGGGGCGGCTGGACCGCGGCGCTTATGGCTCGTGCGAGCGTTGCGGCAAGGCGATCATCTCGGAGCGGCTCGCGGCGCTCCCCTACACCCGCTATTGCACCCCCTGCTCGGCCGAGGTCGGCGACGGGGCGACGGCGAACCTGAACTCGGGACGCCCCGACTCCATGGGGGGCCTGGAGCGCCGCCACGGCGCGGCCGGGGTCGACCCGTCGGCCGTCGGGGACGCCGACCGGCCGGGCGTCGGCGCCGGGGCCCGTCGGGGCGGCAATCCCGACGTCCACGCGGCCGGGACCGCCGGCGGCGGCACGGCGGTCGGCGGCCTGGCCGGCACGAACATCGGCGACGGCGACCCCGACGACGGCGACCTCGAGGACGCCATGGGGAGCGGCGAGTTCGACCAGGAGCTGGACGACGACCACGAGGACACGTCGGCCTACTCCGGCCCGACCGGCGGCGCCGTCGGCGGGGCCGTGGCCGACGGCCGCGCCATCGGCGGCAAGACCGGCGGCGGCCTCGCCCCGCGCCCCGGCCCCGGCGACAGCCCCACCGGCGACTGAACCCCGCGCGGGCGGTTGGCTTCGTTCGCGCGCCGCGATATTCCGGGGTTTGTTCGTAAGTTCGGTTCGTGGCGTGGATTGCGTGGGTTTCGCGTTGGCTTCGTTCGTCGTTTTCGAACGATGCTTCTCGCTTTCCACGGTCGAGATGATGACCGACGCGGCCGGTGAACCTGGAGACCCCCCCAGCGTCCTCGCCGGCCGTCATTCCTTTTCGGGCAGGCCCTTCCCCTCGGTGAGGCACTATCCCCGCGAGGCCGGGAGCGGTTGGCTTCGTTCGCGCGCCGCGCTGTTCGGAGGTTTGGCCGTAACTCCTGTTTTGGTGGTGGATTGAGTGGGTTTTGCGTTGGCTTCGTTCGTCTTTTTGAATGATGTTCTCGGCCCGTTCGCCACCCCTCGCCATGTTCATCCGAGCGTGAATCGCGAGCCCGCTCCCCCGCCGGGCTGACGCCCTGTCGCTTACGGAATGGGCCCCGCGCAACGTTCGCCGGCCGTCGCCAGGCGTCCCTCCTCCCGCGAGGGGAGAAGGGGGATGTCTATCACCCGGGCGGTGTGTCCCCATCGAAGAGGCGTCTTCGGGAACCCATGGGTCGCCGTCGGCCCGTGCTAGCGTGCCCGCGGCGGCCTCCGCGCGGGCCGTCCCTATCTCCGGTGGCCCGGTTTCGATCCTGGCGGCTTGTCAAGGAGCATGGGAACATCGATCATCCCTATGCTCCGCGGCCGGGGGGGCGGGATTTCAGGATTCCGTCGCCCGATCGAAAATTCTCCGGAGGATCGCCCCATGCCCGGCACTTCCGAAGCAGACTTCCCGCACGAGAATCAGACCCGTAAGTGGTATGCCGGCTTCGCGGGGCGGCGACTGGAGTACTGGGCGTTCCGGACGCTGGCCGAGGCCCGCGCGCGGCCCGACGTCGTCGCGGTGCTGGACCTGGACGCGGATGCGTATGACCCCCTCGCCACCTTCCCCGCGCGGAGGGTCGAGGCCGACCCGGCGGCGCTGGATCGGCTGCGCGTCGACCTGGGGATGCTCCTGGCTCGCGTCATGGAGCCCGAGACGCCGGACCTGGAGGGCCGCGTCCGGTACGAGACGGCCGCGGTCCTGGAACTTTGTGATGTAGCAAGTCGGCTCGGCGGCGTCGTGCTCCACCAGGGGCTGCGGCCTTTCGGCCTGGAGTCGGATGTCGAGGCCGTGTTCCTCGGGGTCAGGGAGGATCTCGCCCCAGAGTCCCGCCGTCGCGTCGACCTCCTGCTGGCGTGGTGGGAGGCCGTCGGCCGGGGGGACGTCGACGCTGTTCGCGAGCTGATCGACCGGGGCGTCCCTGTCGGCTCCAGGGATCGATACGGCCCCAGCGCCCTGGGTACGGCGGCCGCCAGGGGCGACGTCGCGATGGTCCGCCTCTTGCTGGATCGCGGGGCCGATCCCAACCAGCCCGACGCAAGGGGCCGGACGCCGACGACCGATGCCGCCGACCGCGCCAGCACCCTGGGAGGCGAATACGGCGACGAGATCTTGCGCCTGCTGATCGAGGCGGGGGGGCACCTCGGTTTCCGCGAGGCCGTCATCCTCGGCGACGTGGAGCTAGCCCGGAGCATCCTCGACGCCGACCCGGCGATCGACGTCTCCGGCGACGCGGGCGTCTGCTGGTCCGACAACTACCTCATGGTGGCGGCCTCGTTCGGCCGGTTGGAGATGGCGCGGTTCCTGCTCGACCGGGGCGCCGACGTCCACGCGACCGATGACGACGTCGACTACTCGGCCCTCGGCCTGGCCGCCTCGAACGGGCGGGCCGACATCGCCGCCCTGCTGCTGGATCGCGGAGCCGACCCCAATCGCGGCGGCGGGAACGGATTCGCCCCCCTAGCCAACGCCGCCGAACGGGGCCATGCCGACGTCTTCCGGCTGCTCCTGGAGCGCGGCGCGCGTCGCACCCTGGCCGACGCCGTCTTCCTGAACGACGCGGAGATGGTCGCGAAGCTGCTGCCGGCCGCCAAGGAGGACGGCCCCGATCTCGATACACTCCTCTTCCACTGCGGGCGCCGCCTCGCCGATTGCGACCTCCACGTGCTCCGGCCCCTCCTGCGCGCCTGGTCCGAAGGGGGCGGGGCCCTGGGGAACCCGGAAGTGCTCCCCCAGGCCGCCGCGATGGGGCGGCTGGACGTCGCGCGGCTCCTCGTCGAACACGGCTTCAACCCGGGCGAGCCCGACCGTGACGGCGTGACGCCCGCGGTGCATGCCGAGCGCGCCGGGCACGCCGAGGTCGCGGAATTCCTCCGCGCCGCTGCTCGTGACCGCCGGGCCTGAGCCCTCGCGACCGTTGCCCGTCGCGATCGATAACTTCCTGGAGGCCCGATCCATGGTGGACGCCCCCGAAGCGTGGCCCCCGCGCGAGAACCGGACTCGGAAGTGGTCCGCCGAGCAGCTCTATAAGCGGGAGTACCGTGCGTTCCGGACGATGGCCGAGGCGCGCGAACATCCCGACGCCGTCGCGGTGCTGGACCTGGACGCGGATTGGATCGAGCCCCTGGCCACGTTCCCCGCGCGGAGGGTCGAGGCCGACGCGGCGGCGCTGGAGCGGCTGCGCGTCGACCTGGGGGCGATCCTCGCGCGCGTCATGGCCGCGGATATGCCATCCGCCGAGGGTCGCGTCCGATACGAGGCGGCCGCGGTCCTTGAGGAAATGGACGACATGCCCCGGCTCGACGGCGTCGTGCTCAATTCGGAATTGCGTCACCTCGGCCTGGAGTCGGAGGTCGAGGCCGTGTTCCTCGGTGTCGAGGCGGCCATCGATCCCGACCACCGTCGCCGCGTCCCCCTCCTGCTGGCGTGGCGGGAGGCCGTCGATCGGGGCGATGTCGACGCCGTCCGTGAGCTAATCGACCGGGGGGTCCCGGTCGGCTCCGTGCTCCGATTCGGCGGCACCGCCCTGGGCGCGGCGGCCAATCAGGGGGACGTCGCGATGCTCCGCCTCCTGCTGGGGCGCGGGGCCGATCCCAACCAGCCCGACGAGAGAGGTCGGACTCCGATGACCTGGGCCGCGATGCACGTCAACCGTTCGGGCCGGGACTCCGAGGACGAGACCCTTCGGCTGCTGATCGAGGCGGGGGGCCGCCTCGGTTTCCGCGAGGCCGTTATCCTCGGCGACGTGGAGCTAGCCCGGAGCATCCTCGACGCCGACCCGACCATCGACGTCTCCGCCAACTCGGGCCTGAGCTACTCCTATCCCTTCCTCATGGTCGCGACCTTCTTCGGCCGGTTGGAGATGGCGCGGTTCCTGATCGACCGGGGCGCCGACGTCCACGCGACCGACGACGACGTCCGTTACACCGCCCTGGGCGTGGCCGCCTTGGATGGTCGGGCCGACATCGCCGCCCTGCTGCTGGACCACGGCGCGGACCCGAGCCATGTCGACTGGACTGACTTTACCCCCCTCGCCCGCGCTTCCGAGGGAGGCCACGCGGACGTCGTCCGGCTGCTCGTGGAGCGAGGCCCCCGTCGCACCCTCGCGGACGCCATCTTCCTGAACGACGCGTCTCTGATCGCGGAGCTGCTGCCGACGGTCGAGAAGCAGGCCCTCGATTCGATCCTCTCCAAATGCTCACTCCACCTCGCCCGTTGCGACGTGGCCACGCTGCGGCTGCTCCTTCGAGCCTGGTCGGCCCAACCGGACCGATACCTGCGCCACGAAGACATCCTGGGCCAGGTCGCCGCGATGGGGCGGCTCGACGTCGTCCAACTCCTCCTCGAACACGGGTTCGACCCGGGCAAGCCCGACGAGGACGGCGCGACGCCCGCGGAGCACGCCGAGCGCGCCGGGCGCGCCGAGGTCGCGGCGCTATTGCGCGCCGCCGCCGCGCGCGACCGCGAGGCTTGAACTCCTCGCGGCCGTCCCGCCGTGGCGTGGCCCTCGATCATGAGGCCTGGACATCAAGGCGGCCATCATGACGTCCTTCCCCCCTCGCGGGGGAAGGTGGCCCGGAGGGCCGGATGAGGGGGAAGACGAGCGCGACGACCGGCGGGATTCGGGCGGGCCGGTCGGGCGGGCCGTTGGACTCCAATAGCGCCCATGCTCGTCGTCCCCCTCTCATGACCGCTTCGCGGTCTGTCCTCCCCCGCGAGGGGGGAAGACCGTCATCAATAATCGCTTGGCCGTATCCGCGATTGACGGCGGGCCGCCGGGGCGGTGACTCGGGGTCCGGCGGGGGGTACGATCGGGGGCGTCTCGACGACGAGGCGGACTCTCCCCGCATCGAAGGAGGTTGATGAGATGGCACGGCGGTTCGCGATGGTGGCGGTGGTGTTGTGGACGGCGGCGGTCTCGGCGCGCGCCGAGGAGGCGATGTTCCCCCTGATGGCCTGGGGGCACACCCCCGGCGACCCGGCGGTGCTGAAGCGGATGCGCGAGTGCGGCATCACCGTCGCGGGGTTCGTCGACCCCAAGGCGCTCGACGCCTGCCGCGACGCCGGGCTCAAGGCGATCGTCGCCGACCCGCGCACGGCGGGCTACGACTGGCTGAACGTCGACCCGGCCGTCGCGCGGGCGAACGTCGAGGCGCTGACGAAGGAGGTCAAGGACCACCCGGCGGTGTACGGCTACCTCCTGCGCGACGAGCCGTCGGCCGCGATGTTCCCCGGGCTGGCGGCGGTCTCCGAGGCGGTCAAGGAGTTCCACCCCGGCGCGTGGCCCTACATCAACCTCTTCCCGAACTACGCCGAGCCCGAGCAGCTCGGCACGCCGGACTACGAGTCGCACATCAAGGCGTTCGTGGAGACCTGCAAGCCGACCCAGCTCAGCTACGACCACTACGCGCCGTTCGAGGGGGGCGGGCTCCGCGAGAGCTACTTCGCCAACCTGGAATCGATGCGGAACGCCGGGCTGGAGCACGAGCTCCCGTTCTGGAACATCGTGCTGACCTCGGCCCACTTCAACTATCGCGAGACCACCGACGCCGACGTCCGGTTCCAGATCTTCACGTCGCTGGCCTACGGGGCGCGCGGGATCGCCTTCTTCACCTACTTCACGCCCAACTGGGGCAACTACCGGCTGGGGCCGATCGACCAGTTCGGCAACGAGACGCCGACCTGGGGCAAGCTGCGGACGGTCAACCTCCAGGTCGAGAAGCTGGCGCCGACGCTCCTGAAGCTGCGGTCCGACCGCGTCTACCACCACGGCGACGTCCCCCAGGGGGCCCAGGCGCCGCCGGCCGACTCGCTCGTCGAGGAGATCGGCGGGCCCATGCTCGTGGGGGAGTTCACGCACGAGGACGGCTCGCGATACCTCATGATCGTCAACAAGAGCTTCACCGACTCCGCCCCCTGCCGGCCGGAGCTCCGGGCGGAGGCGAAGCTGGAGCAGGTCTCCCCCTACACCGGCCGGACGGGGCCGTTCGGCGGTGAGGGGGTCTGGCTGGCGCCGGGCCAGGGGACGCTGCTGAGGATCGCGCCCTGAACGACGAGGTGGGCCGCCGGGGCGGGCCGGGGCGCGGCGAGCGGCCTCGTCCCGGCGCGGTCTGGGATCGTCGTCCGCGGCGACGCTACAATATCGGGCGTGATGTCCCGGGGCGAGTGGTCCCGTCGACTTCGGTATCCTCGGGGGGCGTCGGCGGCTCGGCCGGGGCGTCCCCCGCGCGTCGTGGGGGATGTGGGAATGAAGACATTGGTCACCGGCGGCGCCGGGTTCATCGGGTCGCATCTCGTCGACCGGCTGCTGGCCGACGGCGGCCGGGTGACGGTCCTGGACAACTTCGACCCGTTCTATCCCGAGGCGATCAAGCGCGCGAACCTGGCCGATGCCGCGCGCTCGCCCCGGTTCCGGCTGGTCGAGGCGGACATCCGGGACGCCGAGGCGGTCGACCGCGTGGCGCGCGAGACGGCCCCCGACGCGATCGTCCACCTGGCCGCGATGGCCGGCGTCCGGCCGAGCATCGAGCGGCCGGCGGTGTACGCCGACGTCAACGTCGTCGGCACCGTGCGGCTGATGGAGGCCGCGTGCCGGGTCGAGCCGCGGCCGAGGTTCGTCTACGCCTCCAGCTCCAGCGTCTACGGCGACCGCGACACGGCCCCGTTCCGCGAGAGCGACCCGGTGGACGACCCCGTCAGCCCCTACGCCGCGAGCAAGAAGGCGTGCGAGCTGATGGCCCACGCCTTCCAGCACCTGCACGGGCTCCCCGTGACCGGCCTGCGGTTCTTCACCGCCTACGGCCCGCGCAACCGGCCCGACCTGGCGATCGCCAAGTTCGCCGACCTGATCGAGCGCGGGCGCCCCGTCCCCATGTTCGGCGACGGCTCGACCCGGCGGGACTACACCTACGTCGGCGACATCGTCGACGGCATCGTCGCCGCGATCGAGAATTGCCGGGGGTGTCACCTCTACAACCTGGGGAACTCCAGCCCGATCGCCCTGCGCGACATGATCGCGGCGATCGGCGAGGCGGTGGGCAAGGAGCCGATCGTGGAGCGGCACCCGGAGCAGCCCGGCGACGTGCGGCAGACCTACGCCGACGTCTCCCGCGCCGAGGCCGAGCTGGGATACCGGCCGCGGACCACCTTCGCCGAGGGCCTGCGGCGGTACGTCGAATGGCGGCGGGCCGCGACCTGATCGGGCGTGGCCCGCGGGGGGGCGTCAGGGGGCGGCGGCGGCCTTGAAGGCGGCGTGGAGCGCGTCCTTGAGCTTGTCCTTCTCGGCGTCGGGTAGGCCGGGATCGGCCTCGACGGCGGTGGACAGTTTGGAGAGGACCTCCTGGAGCGACTGGCCCTCGATGAGGCCGGCCTTCCTGGCGGTGCTGGCGGCCAGCTCGTCGAGCGACATCCCCTTGCCGTCGGCCGGGGCGTCGTGGGAGAGGGCCTCCGGGCCGAGCCTGTCGACGATTTCCCGCTCCTTGTCGCCGTCGACGTCGCGCCCGCTCTTGGCGGCGGCCTTCGCCCTGGCGTCGGCCCGCGGCCGTTTCAGCGAGGCCTTGTAGCGCGTGAGCACCTCTTCCGAGAGGATCTCCGGGGTATACCGGGCCAGCTCCTTCAGGTGGGCCTCGTCGTCGGAGCAGCCCGCGACGAGGAGCGAGAGCGCCGTCATCAGCGCGGACGCGGCGTGGGCGAGTCTGGGCATGGTTCGGTCTCGCTGTGGTTCGGGCGGCTACCGCGCCCCGACGTCGGGGCGCGGGCGTGCCGGGGCGGGTCGGATCGGATCAGTAGGAGTCCGAGCCGATGACCTCGCCGCCGGCGCGGGTGCCGAGGGCCCACCAGGTCGGCAGGTTGATCGAGTTCTTGATGAACCGGACCGAGCCGTCCATCATGGCGGCCACGACGCCGCCGGGGTGGTTGCTCGTGGGATTCATGGCGCCGTCGCACTCCTCGCAGCGGAAGGTGTCGCTGTAGTAGCAGACGATGGGGGAGACGTTGGGGGGGAAGACGGTGGCGAAGGTGTGCTTCTGCCAGCCGTCGGAGAACGACCAGGTCATCCCCCGCTCCTCGGTCCAGGGGCCCCAGTTGTAGGCCGTCGCGAGCCCCTCGCGGACGACGACGTCGATGTAGGCGTCGTAGTTGTCCATGTAGTCGGAGTCGAGCGACCGCAGGTTCCGCCTCGGGTCCCTGTTCGAGGTCGTGCCGTTGGAGATCAGCGACTCGCTGAACGCCAGGGTGTTGGAGAGGCCGTCGGTGAAGGCCCCCAGCGGGAAGCTCTTGCTGGTGCCCTGCCGCCACCTGTCGCTCCACGGGCCCGCCCTGTTCATGCGGGAGGTGGAGATGAAGCCCGTCGGCGGCGGCGGGGCGGCGGAGTTCGTCGAGGGCGCGCCGGGCATCAGGTAGTTGCGGGGCACGCCGCAGCTCGCCACGTAGTTGAAGTTGCCCCAGTTCACTCCCGCGTACGTGTTCCTCTCGCCGTCGGACGGGCAGAGGAACGACGAGACCGACATCAGGTTCGACGTGATGTTGGGCCCGTTCCTCGTCGCGATCTCGGACCAGCCGGAGGAGTACGAGAAGTTCAGCGAGTTGTAGGCCGGCGTCTGCTCCACGAACGGCAGGATCACGCAGTACCACGAGCGGTTGCCCGACGCCCCGTTGCTCGGGCCGTCCCATTCGGCGGACTGCCGGAACATGTGCAGCGGCGTCGTCCCGTTGACGTCCATGTAGTTCGCCGCCGCCAGGCCGAGCTGCTTCAGGTTGTTGGTGCACTGGGCGCGGCGGGCGGCCTCGCGCGCCGCCTGGACGGCGGGGAGCAAGAGGGCGATCAGCACGGCGATGATCGCGATCACCACCAGCAGCTCGATCAGGGTGAAGCCGGGACGGGGTTGGCGCTTGGCGGATTCAATCGTCGAATGCATCATGGCGCGCTCCTCGTTGGGAAGGGATGACCGAGGTTGGGGGGCCCCACGTCACTCGGGCGGGATGGACGCGCTCGTTAAGTCCGATTGAATTAGTGCGCCGGGCGCGTCGTCGTCGCCACTGATCGGTCACCATAGTACGCGAACCGACGGGTTGCAAACAGGTTCCGGAAAGCCTCGTCGATTCGCCATGGCGGCATGTCCCGGTGATGGCGGGGGACGCGCGTCGCGGCGGCGCGATCATTGCGGAGCCGTCCCGGGGAGGGCGAATCGATGGCCAAGGGGCCCGAGGTGGTCGGCGGGACGGAGCCGTGGGACGCCGACGAGGCGTTCCGGAGGCTGCGCGAGGCGACGCGAGGGCGGCCGAAGGCGGCCGTGTTCGACCTCCGCGATCGGGGCTTCGGCGGCCCGTTCCAGATCCTCGTCGCGAGCCTGATCTCCGCCCGGACGCGGGACGAGGCCACGCTGGCCGTCTCCCTCCGGCTCTTCGCCGAGGCCCCGACGCCGGCCGATGTGCTGGCGCTTGGGGAGGATCGGCTGGCCGAGCTGATCCGGCCGGCGACGTTCGCCGAGACGAAGGCGCGCGACGTCGTGGAGATCGCCCGGCGGGTCCGCGACGAGCACGGCGGCGAGGTGCCGGCGACGATGGAGGGCCTGACGGCGTTCCGCGGCGTCGGCCCGAAGATCGCGGCGCTGACGCTGGCCGTGGCCTTCGGGACGCCGATCGTGCCGGTCGACGTCCACGTGCACCGGATCGCGAACCGATGGGGCCTGGTGGAGACGCGGACGCCCGAGAAGACGATGGAGGCGCTGGAGTCCGCGCTGCCGCGACGCTACTGGATCGAGACGAACGAGCTGCTGGTCCCGTTCGGCAAGTTCGTCTGCACGGGGGTCGCACCCCGGTGCTCGACGTGCCCGCTGCTCTCCATGTGCCGGAGGGTCGGGGTCGCGTCGAGCCGATGAGGGGGCGTCGCGTCAGGGGGTGGCGGGCGTGGCGACGCCGCCGCGGGAGCGCCACCATTCCTGGAGCCGCTTGAGGCGCAGGTGGTTGCGCTCGCGGCCGGTCTGGCTGTCGCGGTCGAAGGGGTTCATGTTCTCCTCGATCTGGGCGTACTCGACGGGGTCGATGTACCAGTTGAGGGTCTCGACGTTCTGGGAGGCCTGGCCGACCTGGATGGTGTCGCAGGTGAAGACGACGGTGCGGAAGAAGGCGTCGTCGCCGGTGAGGCGGCGGAACAGCTCGTGGAGCGTCTCCAGGTCCTCGTCGTTGCGGAAGAACATGGAGGACTCGCGGGCCATGGCGACCCCCTGGGCGGGGATGGCCACGGCGCGGGCGCCCTCGTTGAGCAGGGTGAGGAACCGGGGCATCAGGCCGACGCCCCAGGCGACCCAGTCGTAGATCTTGGCCGACGCCTTGGCCTCGGGCTTGGCGGGGGGGGCGTAGACCTCCTGGTCGAGGATCTTCAGCCGCTTCTCGTTGCGGAAGGCGCGGATCTGGACGACCAGCACGCCGGCGGCGTTGCGCCTGAGCCATTCGCGATGGCTGTTGATCCAGGAGGCGCCCAGGTTCACGCCGTAGTTGTCGTAATAGCCGGCGTCGACGACGTGGCGGGCGGGGAACGTGGGGAGGGCGACGACCGAGGTGATGAACGGGAACGTGGCGCTCATGCGGACGGCGGAGGCCAGCCTCAGGTGGTCCAGCGCCTGGTGGTCGGCGAACAGCTTGGAGAACTCCAGGGCGGAGAACGAGCTGAGCGAGGGGTACTCCAGGTCGTAGTCGACGACGTCGTCCTCGGTCTTGAGGGTGCCGTCCTTGTTGCGGGGCTTCCCCTCCAGGTAGCGCCGCACGAGGTCCTCGCGGCTCTCGTCCAGGAGCACCCCGTTGAGGTGGACGGTGAGGTCGGCCATCGGCATGTTGCCGATCAGGACCCGGCGGCCGTCCTCGACGAGCATCGGCGAGAAGACGATGGAGGGGATGGCCCCGGACAGCTCGCGGGGGGCGATCTGGCCGAAGGTCTTGTTCAGCTCCGGGGCGTACTCGGCCCAGGCGTCCTCCAGGACGTCGCCGCGGTTGTAGACCGGGAAGGGGAGCAGCGCGTTGGGGAAGAAGTCGCGGAAGGCGATCTGCCAGGCGATCGGCCCGAGGAAGTCGGGGTGGCGGCCCCCGGGGGGCAGGACGCGGTCGGCGTCCGGGGCGTCGTCGTGCAGGGCGACGTACCGCGCCGCGCCGAGCATGCCGCCGGAGGCGCCGGTGATGAGGCGGACGTGGCGATGGAAGCCGGGGAACGCCTCGTCGAGCTTGCGGAGGACGGTCTGGGTCCAGATCGAGGCGCGCAGGGCCCCGCCGCTGGTCGTCACCACGACGACGATCGGCTTGTTCGCCCCGCCGCCGACCGCCGCGCCCGGGGGGCCCCCCGCCCCGCCCCACCTCAGGCCCGACCGCCAGGCGTCGAGGATCTTCTCGCGCTCCACCTGGTCCTCGCGGCCGTCGGCCAGCTTGCGCGAGCGCTGGTAGTCCGCCAGGTCGACGACCTTGCCGTAGGGGTCGGGCTTGGACTCGCTGAGGCTCAGGTGGTAGCGGGCCTGCTCGCCGACGCTGGGGTAGAGGTCGGGCGAGCCGGGCGTCACGCCGGCCAGGTCGCGGACGACGACGTCGTAGTCGAGCGTCCCGGAGGCCGCCACCAGGGCCAGGACGATCCCGGCGAGGATCAGCCGCGACTTCCAGTGCCCGCGCACGCCCAGCCAGACGAGCGACGTCGCCATGACCCCCATCAGGATGCAGAGCGAGAAGGCCGGCGGGAACAGCCGCTGGGTGGCCGTCGGGAAGGTCCAGGCCGCCAGGTAGAGCAGGCCGACGATGATCAGCATGTTCTTGGCGTTGCCCCCCGGGTCGAGCCGCTCGGCGTCCAGCCGCCAGAGCTGCCGCGCGTCGAACTCCCGGCGGAGCGCCTGCCGGCGCAGCTCGTTGAGCCGGGTGGGGACGCGGGTCGTCACGACGAGGAGGGCCGTCGCGACGCCGGCGCCCAGGCCCAGCAGCCAGTCCGTCGCCGTCACGCCCTGCAGGGCGCCGGCGCGGATGGCCGGCAGGACGGCCGGCATCGCCAGCAGGAGCAGGGCCGGCGAGGCGGCGAAGAAGACGAAGCCGATCATCTGCCCGCTGGCCGTCGGCCGCTCGGGGACCAGGCGGTCCAGCCACGGCGGCAGGTACGCCTCCAGCGCCGGCGCCAGCCGGGCCCACAGGCGGTCCTCGGCGCGGGCCTCGTAGTCGCTGACGAAGACGAGGTAGGTCATCCAGAAGACGAACAGGACGGAGCCCATGCCCGCCATGAACTGGTCGCCGCGCTCGGGGCTCCAGAACAGGCCGGGCATCCCCATGCTGGAGAGGCCGCCGTAGATCAGCCAGACGAGGAAGGCGACCAGGAGCGTCGCGACCTGCGCCGCCAGGCCGCCGTGGATGGCGCGCCAGAGCATCGGGAACAGCCGCCAGTACGACGCCGCCGCCAGGGCTAGCACCGCCGTCAGGACGGTCCACTGCGAGTCGCTGTAGATCCGGGCCACGGTGGGGAGGTTGGAGTCGACCCCGCTGGCGCCGCCGCGGGCCACGGCCAGCACCTTCTGCGCGTCGACGGCCCCGGCCGGGGCCGCCGAGGTCGCGGCCGTCGTCGCCTCCGCGTCCTGGGTGGCGAACGACAGGACGAAGTTCAGGTAGAGCGGCGTCGCCGCCAGGATGATCCAGGCGAGCGCCGTCATGCGGAAGCCCCAGCCGTCGCCGCGCCACGGCCTCGGCGGCCCCACGCCCGTCGTCCCCTCGGCGTCCGTCGTCATGTCAGAGCCGTCCTCCCTGGCCTCGCGTCGTCGACGTCCCTGCCGACCCCCGGGCCTCCGCCCTCGATCGATCGTCCCGCATACGAAAGGATCATCACAATGCGGCAGACGCCCGGGGAAATCAAGGTCGATCGCGAAGGCGGCCCGCTCAGGCGCGGGCCGCCCGGGGGGCGCGGGCGAGGCTCAGGTCCCGATTCCGGGCGACCTGGGCGGCGACGGACTCCGGCATGCCCCCGCGCTCCAGGAGTCGGTCGGCGACGGCGACGGCCTCGGCGTGGTCGTCGGTGTAGTAGAGCGAGACGCCGTGCTCCATCTCCAGGAGGTAGTCGTACAGCGACCTCCAGACGAACAGCCGGGTGGGCGCCGGCGCGGGGATCCGCAGGGCCTGGCGGAAGAAGATCTGGGCCGTGGCGAACTCGCGGGCCCTCTGGTAGCGCATCGCGACGTGGTACAGCGGCTCGGCCCGGTGGGGGGAGTGCTGGAAGGCGGCCAGGTGATCGGCCATCACCTCCGGCCAGGCGTCTCCTCGGCGCTCGCGCAGGACGGCGACCTGGTGGAGCGAGTACCAGACCTCGTCCTCCCAGCCCCCCATCGTCGCGCGGCGGCGGTAGTGGCGGATCGCCAGGTCGAGGTCGCCGGCGTCGCGGTAGCTCTGGGCCAGGTAGAAGACGTTGCGGGCGTCGTCGGGGTCGTCGAGGAGCGCGCGCTCCAGCAGGAGGGCGTCGCGGCGGTAGGTGAGCGGGTCGCGGGCGCGGGCGCCGTCGTGGCTGACGACCGTCCTGATCCCCGCGAGGAAGGACGACGTCCGGGCCGTCGGGCAGGTCAGGTATTCGTGGAGCACCCCCTTGTAGCGCCAGGGGAGGGCGTTGCGGACGAACTGCTTGCGGTGGTAGCGGGTGGAGCCGTACTCCACCTCGATGTCGTGCGAGTCGGCCGTCAGGGCCGGGCGGACGAAGCCGGGGTCGGCCGCCAGCACCTCGTCGGCGTCGATCACGAAGGTGTACGCCGCGCGGTCGCGGGCGGCGTCCAGGGCCTCGTTGCGGTTGTGCGCGAAGTCGACCCAGGGGCGCTCGATCAGCGTCCCGGGGCGATCCGCGAGGGACTCGCGGACGAGGTCCTGGGTGCCGTCGGTCGAGCCGGTGTCGGCGACGACCCAGGCGTCGATGAACGGCAGGACCGACGCCAGGCAGCGGCGGATCACCGGGGCCTCGTCCTTGACGATCATGGCGAGGCATATGGTCGACTCGCGGGCGTGCATGCGGTTCCTCTCCCCGGTTGTTCGTCCGACGATGGCGTGGCCTCGACCGAGAGACCATAAGGCGCGAAGGGGGCGGGCCGGGGCCGAAGCGTCTGGAAAAGCCATTATCCGGCGCCGCGGGCGAAAAAAAGCTAGGGGCGGGCGCGACGGTTCTCAATCGTCGAAATGGCGTCCTAGGTTTGGCGATGTAGACCGTCCCCGCGGGGGTCGAGACGAAATGTGAATGAAAACCACAGGTGACCGTATGGCCGAAAAGCGCCGAAGCATCAAGTTCAAGGCCGATCTCCAGGGCGCCCTCGAGCGGCGGGTGGTGTTGAACGCGGCCCAGCCGGTCGCCCAGATCGCGGAGCTGGCCGCGGGGGCGACGATGCGGCGCGTCTCGATCGTGCCCCAGGGGACGCCGGCCCAGACGGAGGCCGTCGCGCAGCAGCCGACCGAGGACGGGGAAGGCGTCCCCATGGTCGCGTTCCGCGGCCGCGTCCCCGGCCCGGCCAACGGCGTCGTGACGCTGACGTTCCGCGTGTACGACAGGAGCCGCACGAACCTGCTGTTCGAGGAGACGCAGACGGTGACCGTCAGCCGGCGGACGTTCAGCGTCGCGCTGGGGGCCGCGACCCCCGGCGGCGTGCCGGCCGACCTCCTCGCCGGCGGCCAGGCGAGCTTCGTCACCTACGGCCGGCCGGGTGCCGATCGCCCCGTCGGCGTCGGCCCCATCGCGCCGGGGGCCGCGATCAACACCAACATCCCGGGCCCGCGGGGGCCCGTCGGCCCGCAAGGTCCCGTCGGACCGCAAGGCCCGGTCGGCCCGCGGGGGCCCGTCGGCCCGCGGGGCGAGGCCGGGATGCGCGGACCCGTCGGCCCTCGGGGGCCCGAGGGTCCCCAGGGCCCCGTCGGCCCGCGGGGCGAGCCCGGGATGCGCGGCCCCGCCGGCCCGCAAGGCGAGCATGGGGCGACCGGAGCGGCCGGCGAGCCGGGGGCGACCGGAGCGGCCGGCGAACCGGGGGCCACCGGAGCCCAGGGCGAGCCGGGAGCCACGGGAGCCACGGGAGCCACCGGGGCTACCGGAGTCCAGGGGGAGCCGGGCATCACCGGGCCCACCGGGCCGCAGGGGGAGCCGGGCGCGACCGGCGCCACCGGACCCCAGGGCGAGCCGGGCGCCACCGGCGCGACCGGCGCGGCGGGCATCGGCGCGATCAAAGACATCGCGTTCGCGTCCGGCGGTATCAGTTCCGTCGCGGTCTCGCCCATGGGGACCATCCTCTCGCCCACGGTCGGCGCGCTCGAGAGTCTCACGACCACCTCGACCAGCGACAGGATCGTCGTGAGGGCGGATATCCACTTCTCGGCCGCCCCGCCGGCCGGGATGTCGGTGAAGGTCTTGCTCGTCGTCAACGGCGGCGCGGTCGTTGAGACGTCCCTGGGATTCACGACCACGGTCGACGATCGGATGATCTCGATCAACGGCGTCCTCGAGGGGTTCGCCCCCGCCGACATCGCCGTCAGGCTGGGCCTCACCGATGCTTCGGGGATCGCGGAACTCACGGGCTTCTACATCACATCGTTCGTGGTGGATGGGCAGGACGGCCCCTGACGACGCCGGGCGTCCCGTCCTCGGCCGACCCGGCCGGGGGCGGGCCTCGCGCGGCTTGACCGGCGACGCCGCGGGGGATACGATCCCCCCGTCGGCGTCGCTTCGACGTTCGACATCGTCTCCGGGGCCGCGGGCCCCACGCCCGGCGTCGCTTCGATGGGCCTAATCGACGCACCCTTCCTCATGGCCGACGAACGCATCCGGCGGCAGATCGCCTTCCTGGCCGCCCAGATGATGTACCAGCGGCTGGAGTCCGAGTACTTCACCGCCAAGCGCAAGGCCGCCAGGCAACTGGGGGTCGAGTACCGCTACAAGCCCGGCGACCTCCCCTCCAACGCCGAGATCCGCGACCAGATCCAGGCCATGGCCCGCATGCACGAGGGGCCGAAACGGCTGGATACCCTGCGCGAGATGCGGCTGGAGGCCCTCCGCCTGATGCGCAAGCTCGCGAGGTTCCGCCCCAGGCTGATCGGCAGCGTCTGGACGGGGCACGTCCGCAAGGGCTCCGACATCGACCTGCACGTCTTCAGCGACTCGCTGTCGCTGGTCACGGACGCCCTCGACGAGCACGGCCTGGGATACGACGTGGAACAGAAGCGGATCGTCAAGTTCGGCGAGGAGCGCGTCTTCACCCACGTCCACCTGGAAGACCGGTACCCCTTCGAGCTGACCATCTACCCCGAGGACAAGGCCCATTACGCCTTCAAGAGCAGCATCACCGGCAAGGCCATCGAACGCGCTTCGATCGCCGAGCTGGAGGCGTTCCTGAAGGCCGAGGCCCCCGAGGTCGACCTCGACTCCGAGGTCGAGCGGGTCGAGGACCACGTCGACCGCTTCGAGCTGTACCGGCTGCTGCTCCGGCCGCTGGAGGGGGTGAAGCAGAGCCCGAAGCACCACCCGGAGGGGGACGCGCTCTACCACAGCCTCCAGGTCTTCGAGCTGGCCCGCGAGGAGCGCGGGTACGACGAGGAATTCCTGCTGGCGGCGCTGCTGCACGACGTCGGCAAGGCGATCGACCCGGCCGACCACGTCGCCGCGGGGCTCCAGGCGCTCGAGGGGACGATCACCCCCCGGACGGAGACGCTGATCGCGCTGCACATGGACGCCCTGGCCTACCGCCAGGGGACGCTGGGCGCCCGCGCGCGGCTGCGGCTGACGCAATCCGAGGAGTTCGACGACCTGATGCTCCTGCGCGAGCTGGACTCGCGGGGCCGCGTCCCCGGCGCGGAGGTGTGCGAGCTGGACGAGGCCCTGGAGTACATCCGGGAGCTGGCCCAGGAAGACGAGGGATGAGCCTCAATCCCCCGCCGGGGGCGATCCCGGCGGGGATTCGGCGTCGGAGTCGGCGTCGACGGAGGAGCGGAGGTGGGCGATCTCGGCCCTGAGCCGCCGGAGGGCCCGGCCGCAGTGGGGGCACGCGGCGACGTGGGCGCGGACCTCCGGCGCGGCGTCTTCCCCGGCCGCCAGCGCGAGCAGGACGCTCGCGTCAGGGCAGTCGCTCGTCCGGCTCATGCTTCAGGTCCTCGTCGTAGCGCCGGCAGACTTCCTTGACGTACCGGAGGACCCGCCACGAATTGACGTAGACCGAGTTGCAGGAGATCCCCAGCGCCTCGGCCACCTCGGCCCCGGGCTTGCGCTGGATCACCGTCATCTCGAAGGAGTCCCAGACGCGCGGCTTGGACCGCGCGCGGGCCTTCTCGAAGGCGAACTGGAGGATGCGCGCGTGGTGGGACTTCTCGAACTCGCGTCGCTGCTTCTCCTCGTCGTCGGCGGCCTGGGCGAGCACGCGCGCGACCCAGCCGTCGACCGCCTGGCGCCGGGTCAGGGAGCGGCGGGCGTGGTCGATCAGCGTGTTCCGGCCGACGGTGAACAGCCAGGTGCGGAACCGCGTCTTCTCGCGGTCGTAGGTGTGGATCCGCCTGCAGAGCTTCAGGAAGACGTCCTGGACGAGGTCCTGGACGTCGCCGTCGGAGAGGCCTTGCTTGCGGAAGTAGCCGACGAGCATGGGCCGGTAGATCGAGTGGAACTCCGCCCAGCGGTCCGGGCTGCGTTTCTGGACGCCATCGATGAGCGTGTGTCGAGTCGGCGTTTCGGTCCTCGGCATGATCTGAGTCCGGCAGAGGTCGGGAGATGAAGCGACGTCTTCGTCCGCCATGGCGTTCCTCGCGGTTGCGACAATACCACGGATCGCTGGTTGATACGAATGAAATCCTCTCGATCCCGGCCCGACTTTCGTCCGAACGATACGGGCCCCGGCGTTCGTCCTTACACGACGCGCCGGATTCGGCCCCGTTTCGTGTAGAATGACGGGCCTGGGCCGGAAGGCCCGCGTGGGAAGGCCGGACGAAGGGGGTGCCATGGCGATCGATTCGCTGATCCAGCGCAAGGTGATGGGGCGGTTCGCGACCGGCGTGACGGTGGTCACGACCGGCGGCCCGATGGGGATGCACGGTCTGACGGCCAACGCCGTGACCTCGCTCTCGCTGGATCCCCCGCTGATCCTCGTCGCCATCGGCAAGCGGGCGCAGACGCGCGAGTTCATCATGGCCAACCGCTGCTTCGCGGTGAACATCCTGCGGCTGGACCAGGAGGAGGTCTCGCGGCGATTCGCCGTCCCCGGGCCGAAGGACTTCCTCGGCCTCGACCTGTCCACCGACGTCACTGACGCCCCGGTCATCGCCGGCTGCCTGGCCTACGTCGACTGCCGGCTGCACGACGTCCTCCCCGGCGGCGACCACGAGATCTTCCTCGGCGAGGTCGTCGGCGGCGCGGTGCACGACGGGGCCGACCCCCTGCTCTACTTCGCCGGCGAATACCGCCGCCTGGCGGACTGACGTGGGCGACGGGGCGACGACCACGGAGGCCGGGCCGGAATCCGCCGGCGTGGGCGCGGGCCTGACCCGCGCGCACTGGTGGATCCTGCTGGCCGCGGCGCTGGGATGGATGTTCGACGCCATGGACCAGCGCCTGTTCATCCTGGCGCGCTCGCCCGCGATCCGCGACCTGGCCGCCGGCGCCGACCCCTCGGCGCTACCGGCGCTGGCGGGCTGGGCGACGGCCCTGTTCATCGCCGGATGGGCGACCGGCGGCCTGGTCTTCGGGCTGATCGGCGACCGTTACGGCCGCGTCCGCACGATGGCGCTGACGATCCTGATGTACTCGGTCTTCACCGGCCTGTCCGGCCTGGCGAGGTCGTGGCCGGAGTTCGCCGCCTATCGGTTCCTCTGCGGCATGGGGATCGGCGGCGAGTACGCCGCGGGGGTCGCCCTGGTGGCCGAGGCCATGCCGGCCCGCTTCCGGCCGATCGCGCTGGGGATGGTGCAGGCGGCGTCGTCGATCGGCGCCATGCTCGGCTCGGCGCTGAGCCTGCTGGTGGGGCCGCAGTCGCGCGTCGGCGGCTGGGAGGGGTGGCGGATCCTCTTCTTCTTCGGCGTGATCCCGAGCGTCCTGCTGGTCCTGCTCCGCTTCCGCGTCCCCGAGCCCGACCGCTGGCTGCGCGCCCGCGACGAGGCCCGGCGCGACCCGAAACCGGGCCGCGAGCTGGGCGACGTCCGCGCGATCTTCGCCGACCCGGTCCTGCGCCGACGCAGCCTGATCGGCATGACGCTGGGGATGGTCGGCCAGATCGGCCTCTGGAGCATCGGCCTGTACACGCCGGAACTCGTCCGCGACGTCGTCTTCCGGGAGCATCGCCGCGAGCTGGCCGTCGAGGCCGACAGCCTGGACGACCTGGCCCGCGCCTGGGCGACGGAGACCGGGGGCGACGCCGACTCGAAGCTTTCCGAGTGGAAGGCCGAGGCCGACCGCCACGTCGGCCGGGGGACGCTCTTGCAGGACGTCGGCTCGCTCCTGGGCGCGCCGTTCTGCACCTGGATCGCGATCCGCTTCGGCCGCCGGAAGGCGTTCGCCACGGCCTACGCGATGTCGATGGCCTCGGTCTGGCTGGTCTTCGGCGGCATGTCGCGCGGGGTCGACGCCCTCTGGATGCTCCCCCTGCTGGGCTTCTGCACCTGCGGCATCTTCGGCGTGATCGTGGTCTACCTGCCCGAGCTGTACCCCACCCGCCTGCGCACGACCGGAATGGGCTTCTGCTACAACATGGCCCGCTACCTGACCGCCGCCGCGCCGGTCTTGCTCGGCCGGCTGGCGGCCGGCGCCGGCGGCTACTCGCGCGCGGCGATCATCATGTCGTTCATCTACGTCCTCGGCCTGGCCGTCGTCCCCTTCGCCCACGAGACCCGCGGCGAACCGCTGCCGGATTGACCGGCGGGATCGGCGTTCAGGGCTTGCGCGTCAGGCGCGAGTCCTGGCGCACGGTCCAGGTCTCGGCCGGGCCGCCCTCGGGGGTGAAGGTGAGCGACGCCTCGTATCCCTCGGGAGTGATCGCGATGGTCGGCTCGGGGAGTCCGTCGGGGGGCTCGGGGAGGCCGAGGGGGGCGAGGCGGGCGGACCAGCGGCCGTTGTTCCGCTTGTAGGCGTTCTGGGCGTGGTAGACTTGCATCAGCCGCCTTCGCGCGGGCTCGGCGGGATCGGGGCGGAAGGCGACGGGCTCGCCGCCGGGGGCCGTCGCGGAGAACTGGACGTAGCCCCAGGCCTCCGGCCGATGCATGTCGATGACCCCCTGGGGCGACCAGACCCAGTTGTCCTCGGGCGTCTTCGGGACCTTCGCGTACTTGCCCTCGACGATCTCGTGGCGCCACTGCACGCGCGAGAAGTTCACGCGCCACCGGTCGCCGTCGGCCGGCGGCGCGGGGCGACCGGCGTGCTCGGCCAGGACCTTCCAGGGGATGGCCAGCTCCACCGTCCAGCCCTCGTCGACATCCGAGGGATCGTTCAGCGTCCCTTGCGCGGCGACGGCCGACTTCAGGCCGGGGATCTCCCAGGAGTTGTCGGCCGGGCCGCCGTCGCGGTAGGGCTTCGGGAGGAAGAGGTCCCACACGGTGCCGAGGGCGTTGATCTCGATTTCATAATAGTTGTGGTTGTCGCCGTCGGGGTCGATGAAGACCTCGAAGTCGTTGTCGTGGAAGATGACCGAGTCGTGTTCCGTGAGCGTCCCCCAGACGTGGGGCTCTTCCAGCCTCGCGGCGATGTAGAAATGCTCGTCGTCCCAGAGCATCCTGGCCCGGGCCTCGAACCGCGGGCGCGGCTTGCGGTCCCCCTCGATGTCGACGAATAGGTCGGTCCACGGGGCGGCCTCCCACGCGTCGTCGTCGAGCTTGCCGTCGACCTCGATGGGCTTCGGCGTCCTGTACGCGACGTAGCCTTTCGGGTGCCGCGGGTCTGCGGCGGCCTTGGCGGGGCCCTTCGTCTCGCCTTCCCCGCCGGGCCCCGCCCCGGCGGCCGGGTCGCGGGGCTTGAGGATCTCGCCGAGGACGTCGGGCCTGGTCTCGTCGCGGACGAGGGCCAGGTTCTTGATGCCGTCGCGGTAGTCCAGGGAGAGCGTGTCGAGCCGGTCGCCGTCGACGAGCGTCAGGTCGACCTTGCCGCGCTCGACGCTGGCGGCGAGGGCCTCGCGGAGGGCGTCGGGGCTGAAGAGGCGGTCGTTGATCGCCAGGACCTTGCGGCCCCGGGCGAGGCCGGCCCGCTCGGCGATCGAGCCGACGACGACGTCGGCGACGGTCCCGTCGTGGTGGAAGGCGAGGCCCAGCGAGTGCCGCGCCGTCGCGCCCGCGGGGCCGCGACGCCCGCGGTGGGTCGCCTCCGGGCCCGCGCCGTACTCCAGCCGGTAGCCGAGCTTCTCGACGAACCCGAGCGGCAGCTCCTCCAGCGGCTTCGTCACGCGATCTTGCAGGAACGTCTTCCAGTCGTGCTCCACGACGCCGTTCAGGGCCGCGACGACGTCTTCGAAGGTGTAGGGGTCGAACTTCTCGGGCTTCGTCGGCCCGCCGAGGAACGCCTTGCAGAAGTCGTCGATCGACCTCGCGCCGGCCGTCTTCTCGCGGATGGTCGCGTCGACCTCCATCCACAGGAGGCAGCCTTCCATGTAGTAGTCCTGCCCGCGCCTGAGGTCGTTCCAGTTGGGGCTCGGGGCGCGGAGGAACGAGGTGGCTGCGGCGGTGTCGTCCAGGGGCCGCCAGCGCCGGCCGTGCTGGGACATCAGGCCGTCGATCGTGTGGGTCAGCGTCTTCTTGTAGTCGTCCGGGCTCACCAGGCCGGAGCGGACCATGACGACCTCGCCGAGATATTCGGCCAGACCCTCGTAGACCCAGAGCAGGCGCGTGGCCATCGGGTCGTGGAAGTTGCGCGTGGCCATGCCGGCCGGCAGGCGGTACTTGCCGCACCACGAATGGATATATTCATGCGGGATCAGGTTGGCGACCCATCCCACGCGCCGGGAGTCGTCGATCAGGTCGCGTTCGCGGACGCCGTTGATGCTGGACGACAGGTGCTCCAGGCCGAGATAGCCCAGCTCGTCGCTCAGCGTGACGAGGAACTGGTACTCGTCGTAGTGGGCCGAGCCGAAGAGGGCGCACGCCTCGCGGACGACGCGGGAATACTTCTCGATGGTCCTGGGCGGGAGGTCCATCGCCTCGGGGGACTCGGCCGCGACGTGGAACGACGCGGGGGGATGCGGGCCGACGTCGAGCTTCGTCGTCCTGAGGTGGACGCCGCCGATGAGGGGGGAATCGATCACCTCGACGAGCGACGCGGGCCGGAACCGGACCAGGCCGTCGGCCTCCGATTCGGTCTTCAGCGCCGTGGCGTGCTTCCACCCCTCGGGGAGCCGGGCGGAGAGGGCGACGACCGTCTCCGCGGCGGACGGGCCCTCGGGGTACATGAGGCAGGTCGACCAGTTGACGACGCCGACCTTCGCGCTGCCGTAGGTGAGATGCCCGGCGGCCTCGATCGCGGGGACGTTGGCGATGGTGTCCAGCTTCACGCGGAGCGTCGAGACCCCGTCTGGCGCCTTGCAGACGATGCGATACAGCTCCAGGTCGTCGCGGCGCCAGGGGACGGGGGAGCCGTCCGGGGCGTGGACGCGCAGGCCGGCGACGGGCTCGTTGGCGCCGCAGGGCTCGTGCGTGCCGGGGATCCACTTGGGGTGCCACAGGGCCAGCTCCTCGCCGGGGCGGCACGGCACGTCGATCGTGGCGCGGACGATCTTCCGGGGCAGGTCGCGCAGGTCGACCTCCGCGGTCATCGTCGGCTCGCCGGCGGCCGAGGGAACGGCGAAGCTCAGCGCGACGGCCAGGGCGACGGCGGCGCGTCGGATCGGCGGGGTCTTCGGGGGCATGGGCGGTTCCTCGGGTGGCGTGGCCGCTCGTGAGCGGGGCGCGACGTCGTCCCATGGTAATCGGGCCGGATTCCTCGTCCCATCGGTTCTGGTTTTCGGAGACCGCTCGGGTGATAATCACGCTCGCGAATGATCCCGTATCGACCGGACCCAAGGGAAGCAACATGAACGTTCGGATCGCCCTGTCGGCCGCGCTGGCCGTCTCGATTTGCGCCGCGCCGGCGCTGGTGGCGGAGGAGCCCGCCGCGGCCGGGAAGGTCTTGCGGGCGGGGATGATCGGCCTGGACACCTCGCACGCGGTCGCCTTCACGAAGCTGCTGAACGACCCGAACGCCCCGCCCGAGCTGTCCGGCGTGCGCGTCGTCGCCGCCTTCCCCGGCGGCAGCCCGGACGTCCCGTCCAGCCGCGACCGCGTCCCCGAGTACACGAAGACGCTGAAGGAGGAGTACGGCGTCGAGATCTGCGACTCGATCGAGGCGATGCTGGAGAAGGTGGACGTCGTGTTCCTGGAGAGCGTCGACGGCCGCCCGCACCTCGAGCAGGCGAGGCCGGTCTTCGAGGCGCGCAAGCCGATGTTCATCGACAAGCCGGTCGCCGGCAGCCTGGCCGACGCGGTGGAGATCTACGACCTGGCGAAGCGGAGCGGCACGCCGGTCTTCTCCAGCTCGGCGCTGCGGTTCGCGCCCGGCATCGCGGCGATGCGCGCCGGGAAGCTCGGCGACGTGGCCGGCTGCGACGCCTACAGCCCGTGCGACCTGGAGGAGCACGTGCCGGACTTCTTCTGGTACGGCGTCCACGGCGTGGAGACCCTCTTCACCATCATGGGGACCGGCTGCGAGAGCGTGTCGCGGGCGTCGACGCCCGGGAGCGACGTGGCGGTGGGCGTGTGGGAAGGGGGGCGCATCGGCACCTTCCGCGGCATCCGCGACGGGGCGCCGCACGACTTCGGCGCCACGGTCTTCGGGTCCAAGGGGATCGGCCAGAGCGGCGGCTACACCGGCTACCAGCCGCTGGTCGCGGAGATCGTCAAGTTCTTCAAGACCGGCGAGCCCCCCTTCCCCGCCGAGGAGACGCTGGAGATCTTCGCCTTCATGGAGGCCGCCGACGAGAGCAAGCGCCAGGACGGCCGCCCCGTGACTATCGAGAGCGTCATGGCCCGCGCCCGCGCCGAGGTCGCCTCGCGCGCCAAGTAACGCGACGAGGCCGCGGATGCCCCGGCTCGAGACCTCTTCCCCCCTCGCGGGGGAAGACAGACCGCGAAGCGGTCAGATGAGGGGGAGGACGAGCACGAGGCACGTTGGAGTTCGAAGCCGCGTCCGACCAGCCCATGCGAACGCCGGCGGCCGTCTCGCTCGTCTTCCCCCCCGTCCGGCCCTCCGGGCCACCTTCCCCCGCCAGGGGGGAAGGGGTTCATGGCCATGCTTGCCGGCCGCGCCCCCCTCATCCGGCCTTCGGCCACCTTCTCCCACGAGGGGAGAAGGACGATTGCCGTCGGCCCAACTTCGAAGCGACTCTCCCCCGCCCTGGAGGGTCGCGCCGCACTCCTTCCCCGCCCGCCCAGGAGCCTCCCCCGCCGATGACGGTCCTCCCCGAGCCCCCGACGCGCGTCCGTTACGGCGTGCTGGCTTTCCTGGCGGCGATGACGTTCATCCTCTACCTGGACCGCGTCTGCATGGGGCAGGCCGCGCCGGCGATCCAGCGCGAGCTGGGGATCTCGGATTCCTGGATGGGCGTGGTCTTCTCGGCGTTCAGCCTCTCCTACGTCCTGTTCGAGATCCCGACGGGGCGCTGGGGCGATCGGTACGGCTCGCGCGGGGTGCTGACGCGGATCGTGATCTGGTGGTCGCTCTTCACGGCCTTGACGGGCTTCGCCTGGGGGCTCTGGAGCCTGATCGCGATCCGATTCCTGTTCGGCGCCGGCGAGGCGGGCGCGCTGCCGAATTCGGCGCGGGTGCTGCGCGTCTGGTTCTCCGACGCCAATCGGGGCCGGGCGCAGGCGTTCGTCGCGACCTCGATGCTGCTGGGGGGGACGTTTTCCCCGCTGGTCAGCCAGCGCCTGATGGACGCCGTCGGCTGGCGGTGGACGTTCGGGATCTTCGGCCTGGTCGGCGTCGCGTGGGCGCTCGCGTTCTCGTACTGGTTCCGCGACGATCCGGCCACCCACCCCGCCGTCAACGAGCCCGAGCGCCGGCTGATCGGCGAGGGCCGCCGGGGCGAGGACGTCACGCCGACGCACGAGAGCATCCCCTGGCGACACGTCCTGCGCTCGCCGGACGTCTGGCTGTTGGGCCTGGCGATGGTGACGATGGCGGCGACGTACAACCTGCTGATCTCGTGGTATCCGAAGTACCTCCAGGAGGCGCGCGGGGTCTCGGCGACCGACTCCGGGATGTACTCCAGCTTCGTGCTGGGGACGGGGGCCGTCGGCTGCCTGCTGGGCGGGTGGCTGACCGACCGGCTCACGCGCGGCTTCGCCGGCCGGCGCTGGGGGCGGACGCTCCAGGCCGTGCTGGGCGCGGGGCTGGCCGCCGCGGCGCTGGGGGCGAGCCTGCGCGTCGATTCCCCCGTCCTCTCGACGGCCCTGGTGGCGGCGGCGTGCTTCGGCGTGCAGATTCAGATGCCGTCGTGGTGGGCCTCGGCGACGCTGGTGAGCGGCCGGCACGTCGGGGCATTGTTCGGGTTCATGAACATGATCGGCAACGTCGGCGGCATTGCCTCCCCCGCGTTCTTCGGCTGGTTCCTCGACGTCATGAAGGCCGCCGGCCGCTCGGGCCGCGACCAGTGGGAGCCCGGCTTCTGGATCTACGTCGGCCTGTCCCTGGTCGGCGTGGCGCTCTGGGCGTTCGTCGACCCGAGGCGCGTCGTGGGGAGGGACGACCGAGGGGCGGACCTCCCTCCGTCCCCTCTCCCCCCGGGAGAGGGCGGCCGCGTCAGCGGCGGGTGAGGGTCGCCGGATTCCGGAACCACCGCCGCTCGCCGGGCGGCCATCATGACGGCCTTCCCCCCTGGTGGGGGAAGGTGGCCCGGAGGGCCGGATGAGGGGGGGACGAGCGGCACGACCGCCGGAATTCGAAGGGGCCTTCCGAGCGCCGTCGCCCTGGACCGGAGTATTCGAATCCCGAAGCCCCGCGGGCGGGCTCCCCCTCATCTGACCGCTTCGCGGTCTGTCTTCCCCCACCAGGGGCGAAGACCGTCGTCGTCCCGAGCCCACGGGGCCGCGATGGCCCTCGTGGCATCAATCACCCCTCGCCCCCCAGGCTTTGCAGCTCAACCATGTCGCGGTAGACGCCGGCGGCGGCCATGAGTTCCTCGTGGGCGCCGGCCTCGACGACGGCGCCGTCCTCCAGGACGAGGATGCGGTCGGCGCTCTTGATGGTGCTGAGGCGGTGGGCGATGACGAACGAGGTGCGGCCTTCCAGCAGGCGGCCGAGGCTCTGCTGGATCAGCCGCTCGCTCTCGCTGTCGAGGTTGCTGGTCGCCTCGTCCAGGATGAAGATCCTGGGGTCGGCCAGGATCGCGCGGGCGATCGCCAGGCGCTGGCGCTGGCCGCCGCTGAGGCGCACGCCGCGCTCGCCGATGACGGTCTCGTAGCCCTCGGGCATGCGCTCGATGAACTCGGCGGCGTTGGCGGCCTCGGCGGCCTCGACGATCCGCGCCCGCGAGGCCGAGCGGTCGCCGTAGGCGATGTTCTCGGCGATGGTGCCGTCGAACAGGAACACGTCCTGCTCGACCACGCCCAGGAGCCGGCGGTAGCTCTCGACGTCGTACTCCGGCAGCGGGACGCCGTCGAGCCGGACCACGCCCAGGGTCGGGTCGTAGAACCGGGCGACGAGGTTGCAGAGCGTCGTCTTGCCGGACCCGCTGCGCCCCACCAGCGCGATCGTCTCGCCGGGCGCGACGTCCAGGTTCACGTCCCGCAGGACGAGGCGGTCGGTCCCTGGGTAGGCGAAGGAGACCCCCTCCAGCGCGACCCGCCCCTCGACCTCGCGGCGGTCGATCCGGCGCGTCCCCTGGCGGTCGGCCATCTCGCGGGGCTCGGCCAGGAGGTCGAGCACCCGGTCGAAGCCCGAGAGGTTGTTCTGGAGCTGGGTGACGCTCGTCGCCAGGACGGCCATCGGCTCCAGCAGCATGGTGAGGTAGACCAGGAACATCATCATGTCGCCCAGCGACAGCCGGCCGGCCAGCACCTGCGAGCCGCCGTAGTAGAGGAGCACCGCGGAGGCCAGCGGGACCATCAGCTCCCACACCAGCTCCACCACCCGCGAGATCCACCAGGCGAACAGCTCCAGGCGGGCCATCAGGTGGTTCGCGGTCGTGAACCGGGCCGATTCCGACCTCTGCCGGCCGAACGCCCGGACGATCCGCATGCCGCCGAAGACCTCGGTGGCCTCGGAGTCGATCTGCTGGCGCCGCTTGCGCACCTGGCGGTAGATCGGCCGGATCCGGCGGTTCCAGAACCGGTCGGAGGCGTAGAGGCCCGGCAGCAGCAGGACCACCCCGGCCAGCAGCCGCCAGTCGACCCAGGCGAGGATCAGCAGGCCGCCGACGAACTGGACGATCGCCCGCCAGGGGTTGTAGATCATGCTGAAGATCAGGTCGCCGACGCCCCCCGCGTCCTCGCGGAGCAGGCTCGACGCGCCGCCGGACTTCAGCGCGTAGACCCGGTGCAGGGGCAGCCGCATGGCGTGGTCGTAGACCTTGCGCCGGACGTCGATCTGGACCCGCTTGGTGGCGCGCGTGGCGATCCAGCGGCTCCACAGGCCGATGGCCGTGGCGACCACCGTCACGCCGGCGACGATCGCCACCAGGAGCCGCAGGCGCATCCGGGGGTCGTCCGGGATCGCCACGGGCGACCACGCGGCGAGCGACTCGGGGATGGGCTGGCCCATCAGGACGTAGTCGATGGCGGCCTTGGTCGCGGCCGGGGGGATGAGCTTCAGGACCGTCGCCAGCGACAGCGTCAGCAGCGCGAACGCCAGCTCGGCGCGGCGGCCGCGCAGCAGGCGGTACAGCTCGCGGTACAGCTCGGGCAGCGACCGGCTCCGCAACGCAGGGTGGTTGCGGTTGCGGTCGTCGAGCGGGGCATCCTCGGGCCGTTGCTTGACGGCCTCGCGCTGGGAGCGGAGGAAGGCCCGGAATCCGTGTCGGCTGCCGGCGGGATGGCGTCGGTTGGGCTGGGGGGGCATCCTGGTCCTTGACGGTTCGCCGTGGGGCGTTGATCCTGGGTGGGGCCGCGCGTCGGCCTGGTTCCTCATCATTATAGTAAGGCCCCGGCGGCGGACGGCGAGGGGAGATGGTCGGGAAGTTCCGGGGCGGGTTGTTCGGACTGACGGCGCTGGCGGCGTCGGGGCTGCTGTTCGCGGTTCAGCCGATGGCCGGGAAGCTGCTGCTGCCGGCCCTCGGCGGGACCGCCGGGGTCTGGGGGGCCTGCCTGCTGTTCTTCCAGGTGGCGCTCCTGGTCGGCTACGGGTACGCGCACCTCTCGGCCCGCCACCTGAAGATCCCCAGCCAGATCCAGGTCCACGCCCTGCTGGCGACGACCGTCCTCGGGACGCGGCCCTGGCTGGCGCCCGCCTCGGCCCCGCCGACGTCCGGCGCGTGGGGGCCGGGCCTGTGGACGTTCGCCGCGCTGGCGACGACGGTCGGCCCCGGCTTCGTGGTCCTCTCGGCGACATCCCCCCTGCTCCAGCGCTGGTATTCCCGGGACGGCCGCGACCCGTTCATCCTCTACGCGGTGAGCTGCGCCGGGAACCTCGCGGCGCTGGCGGCGTACCCGCTGCTCATCGAGCCGCTGACGACCGTCGCCTGGCAGGGGCAAGCCTGGTCGGCGGCGGTCATGCTGACGACGCTGGCGACGGTTTCCTGCGCCCTCGCCTCCTTTAAGGGCGACGACCGGCCCGAGCCCGCCGCCGTCGCCGTCCCGGCCCGCGACCTCCTCGCCTGGGCCGCGCTCGCCTGCGGGCCGGTGGTCTGGCTGCTGGCGTTGACGGCGCACGTCACGTCGGAGCTGGCGCCGATGCCCCTGCTGTGGACGGTCCCGCTGGGGCTTTACCTCGTCACTTACATCCTGGCCTTCGCCGGCGTGGGCGAACGCTGGACGGCCCGGCTGGCGCCGACTTTCCCCTGGCTGGCGACGGCGCTGGCGCTGGTGCTGGCGGCGGGGTTCGCCCACCTGGCCTGGATCCCGCTCCACCTGGCGGCGTTCTTCGTCGCGGCGTTGGCCGCGCATCACCGGCTGGCCCAACGTCGCCCCGACCCGTCGCGGCTGACGACGTACTACCTGGCCATCGGCGTCGGCGGGGCGCTCGGTAGCCTGTTCGTGGCGATCGTCGCCCCGTGGCTGTTCGACCGGATGGTCGAGTATCCGCTGATCCTGTTCGTCGCCTGCCTGGCGACGGCCGCCGGCGCGAGGCGGTCGCGGGGAGACCTGGCGATCCCGGCGGCGGTGCTGGGGGCGGCCCTCGCGCTGGTCTGGGCGCCCGGCTTGCGCGACTCCGGCCTCGGGGCGATCCTCCTGACGCTGATCGCCGGGCTGGGGGTGCTGGCGGTGTGGCGGGCGCGGTCGCGGCCGTGGCGGTTCGCGCTGGTGGTCGGGGCGATCCTGATCGTCGGCGGGCTCGCGCCCGATCCGGGGGGCGAGGTCGTCCATCGGAGCCGGAACTTCTTCGGGCCGCTCCGGGTCCTGGTCGACCGCGACGAGGGGGTCCGTCGGCTGATGCACGGGCGGACGCTGCACGGCCAGCAAGGCATGGACCCCGCGACGCGCGAGGAGCCTTCCACCTACTTCGCGCGGTCGGGGCCGGTGGGCGACCTGTTCGCGGCGATGGACCTGGGGCGCGGCGCTCGGGCGGCGGTGATCGGCCTGGGGACGGGGACGATGGCATGTTACGCCCTGCCCGGCCAGCATTGGACGTTCCACGAGATCGACGCCGCCGTGGTCCGGGTGGCGGAGGACGAGCGTTACTTCACCTACCTCGCCGATGCCCGCCGCCGCGGGGCCGAGGTGGCGGTGATCGAGGGGGACGCCCGGCTCCGGCTGGCCGAGGCCCCCGACGGCGCGCTCGACCTCATCGTCCTGGACGCCTTCAGCTCCGACGCGGTGCCCGTCCACCTCCTGTCGCGCGAGGCGATCGCGCTGTACCGCCAGAAGCTGGCGCCGGGGGGCGTGCTGGCGTTCAACCTCTCCAGCAAGTTCCTGGACCTCCCGCCGCTGATGGCCCGCCAGGCCGCCGACGCCGGACTCCCTTGCCGCGTCCGATGGGACCTGTCCGTCCCCGACGAGGCCCTCCGCGCCGGCCGCCGCCCCTCCATCTGGGCCGTCCTGGGCGACCTCCCGGGCCTGCCGCCCTCGTGGAGTTCTCCCGCCCCCCGCCCCGGCGCGTCCCCCTGGACCGACGACTATTCCGACCTGGTCTCCTACCTCATCCTGGGGCGACGGACGTCGATCCCGGCGTCGTCGCGATGAGGCGGGGCGATCCTCGCGGAGTTGGCTTCGTTCGCGCGCCGCGGTTGAAGCCGTGGTTGGCGTAAGGTTTATTGTGTGCACCGTTTGGGGCGGAATCGCGTTGGCTTCGTTCGTCGTGTTCGAAGTGCTTTTTCGCTCGACGAGCGTGCAACGCGCGTCCCCTCTCCCGCCGGGAGAGGGTGGCCCGAAGGGCCGGGCGGGGGTCATCGGTTTTCGGGGATCGCGACGGCTCAATTATTGGCGCGGCCCGCACCACAACAAGGCTCGCGGGAGATCCGCGTGGCCGGCGCTTTACCCGCGCTCCGACGACCCTCACCCGCCGCTGGCGCGGCCGCCCTCTCCCGGCGGGAGAGGGGACGGATTCGGGCCGATGGCTCTCCTTCACATTTGGGGGCGCGTGCAGATGGCTCCGCCCCTCGTGCTCGACTGCTTCCGGGTTGCCAAGGAGCGCCGACATCGAACACCTGCATGGTCCGCGGCGGGGCCGCCGTGATTTCAGGAATCTCGGAAGTTTCTCCGGGGGCCGGGGGCGAAAGGCGTGGCGGGGGGCCATCAGGATTGGCGAGGACGCGCGGGCTCGGTTAGGATGCACCGAGACGCGGGCCGACGACGATCCGGTCGCCGCGGGCCCTCCCCCACACACACACCGATCAGGAGACGACGCCGTGACCGAGCGACCGAGCGCGAGCGACGGGGCCAGCCGACGAGGGTTCTTGAAGGAGACAGCGGCGGTGGCGGGGGCGGCGGCGATCGCGGCGTCGTGGGCGCCGATGGTCCACGCGGGCGGGAGCGACATCATCAAGGTCGGGCTCGTCGGCTCCGGCGGGCGCGGCACCGGCGCGGCCGAGCAGGCGCTCACGGCCGACAAGGGGAACCGCCTCGTCGCCATCGCCGACCTGTTCGGCGACCGGCTGGAGGAGTCGCTGTCGGCCCTGAGGGGCTCGGCCGTCGGCGGGCAGGTGGAGATCGACCAGGACCGCAAGTACACCGGGTTCGACGCCTACAAGCAGGTGATTGACCAGGTCGACGTGGTCATCCTGGCCAGCACGCCCCACTTCCGGCCGATGCACACCGCGTACGCCGTCGAGAAGGGGGTCCACGCCTTCGTCGAGAAGCCGATGGCCGTCGACGGCCCCGGCCTGCGCAAGTTCCTGAAGGCCGTCCAGGACGCCAAGGCGAAGAACCTGGCCGTCGTCAACGGCTTCTGCTGGCGCTACCACCCCCCCCGCCGCGCCACGATGCAGCAGGTCTTCGACGGCAAGATCGGCGAGATCCGCTCGATCGAGACCACCTACAACTCGTCCGGCGTGTGGGAGCCGCGCAAGACCCGCGAGGAGTGCGGGTCCGACATGGAATACCAGCAGCGCAACTGGTACTACTACCTCTGGCTCTCCGGCGACCACATCGTCGAGCAGGCCATCCACGGCCTGGACACCATGGGCTGGGCCATGGGCGACAAGCTCCCCGAGCGCTGCTTCGGCGTCGGCGGCCGCCAGACCCGCACCGACGCGAAGTACGGCAACATCTACGACCACTTCTCGCTCGTCTACGAGTACGAGGGGGGGGCCCGCGGGTACCACCAGTGCCGCCACTGGGTCAACACCGCCAACCAGGTGAAGGACTACATCCTGGGCAGCGAGGGGACGTGCGACGTCTTCGGCAACTCCATCTCCGGCAAGAACAAGTGGAGCTACCGCCGGGACGTCGGCGACCGCAAGACGTACGACATGTACCAGGTCGAGCACGACGAGATGTACGCCGCGCTCCGCAAGGGGGAGATCATCAACAACGGCGAGCAGGCGGCGCACTCGACGCTGCTGGGCCTGATGGGCCGCGCCGCGGCGTACACCGGCGGCATCATCACCCCGGCGACGATCCTGGAATCCGAGGAGGATCTCAGCCCGGCGGAGTACGCCTTCGGCTCCGACCCGCTGCCGATCACCCCCATCCCCGTCCCGGGGTTCACGAAGATCCTGTGAGCCGCCCCGTCGGCCCCCGCGCCCATCCCGGGCGGCGGGGGCCGACGGCCGCTTTACCCGGCCGTTCCCGCGCGTTGTAATCCGGGCGTGACGACTCGCCCCCCTCGACGCATCAGGAACGACGCCATGGCCGAGACGCCCGAAGGCGACATCCCGCCCGCGACCCGGATCGACCCCGAGGCCACCCCCCCCGCCGAGGTCGTGGCGCCGGCGGCCGAGGCCGCCGCGAGGGCCGAGCCGGTCCCGCCGACCGCCGTGGACCTGCGCGTGAAGCTCGGGCCGCTCCAGGATCCCGACATCGGCCGCCCCCGCGCCGCGCAGGTCTGGACCTGGGCCCTGGCCGGGGGGGGGACCGCGGGATTCGTCGCCTGGATCGCGGGCGAGTACCTGCTGGACTGGTTCGCGCCCGAGCTGCGATCGGCCGCGGCGTCGGGACGCATGCCCGGCCCGGACGCCCCCACCCCCGTCACCATCCGGGCCGCCGCCGTCCGCAACGCGGCGCTGGCGTTCGGCCTGCTGGGCGCGCTGCTGGGGGGCTTCCTGGGATTCGCCGGCGGCATGATCCGGTTCTCGGCCCGCGCCGGCGCGGTCGCGAGCCTGGCGGGGGCCGTCCTCGGCCTGCTCGCCGGCGCGGCGGCGTCGCTCGTGGTGCTGCCGGCCTACAGCCGGTTGTTGACCCGCCTCGACGGGGCCGACTCGGAGATCCTCTGGGCCATGGCCGCGCTGGGGGCCGTCTGGGCCGCCGCCGGGGCCGCCGGGGGGGCCTCGTTCGGCCTGGGGATGGGGGGCAGGCGTCGCGTCGTCGCCGGACTGCTCGGCGGCGCGCTCGGCGGCCTGCTGGGGGCGGTCGCCTTCGAGATGGTCGGCGCGATCGCGTTCCCCCTGGCCGCCACCACCCAGCTGATCTCCGAGACCCGCGAATCCCGGCTCGTCGCCCGGGCCCTGGTCTCCCTCTTCGTCTCCGCCGGCGTCGCCGCGTTCGTCGCCCCCACCCGGTTTGACGACCACCCCGAACACCCGGCTTGACCCCCCGTCTCGGCACGCCAGTTGCGATATGCTTGTTCACTGCCCGCCCGTTCGAGGCGGCTATCCAACCGGCACCGTGACGAGACCTCGCCATGAGCGCGAACAAGAATAAGAACGACGACCCGAAGCCCGCGGACGACGGCGCGATCAAGGACCCGGCCGAGTGGACCACCGGCGACGAGCCGATGACCGGGGCCCAGGAATCGTACCTGAACACCCTCGCCCGTCGGGCGGGGGAGGACGTGGAGGACGACCTCACCAAGGCCGAGGCGTCCATGAAGATCGACGAGCTGCGCGAGAAGACCGGCATGGACGACGTCCCGACGCGCGACACGCCCGCAGCGAAAACCAGGCGGAAGGCGGCGAAGTGACGATCGCGGCCCCGGTTCGTCCCATCCACCTCGCTTGATTCAGTCGCTTAAAGGACCATGATCCTCGAAGCCGGCTCGATAAGGGGCGAGGATGTGGGACGTCCTGTTCGATGACGAGTTTCGCGAGGAGTTTCGGGGCCTGGACCAGAGGTCCGTCAGGCAATCCTCGCGAAGCTCATCATCCTGGGCGAGGCGGGCCCGAATCTCGGACGTCCATCGGTCGATACGGTCGCGGGGTCGGCGTTCGCGAACATGAAGGAATTGCGGGTCCAGGCCCGGGGCGAGCCCTGGCGAGTTCTCTTCGCTTTCGATCCCAAACGGCAAGCCGTCTTGCTCGTCGGGGGGGACAAGACCGGGGACAGGCGGTGGTACAAAAAGTTCGTGCCCATCGCCGACGCCCGGTACCGCCGTCATCTTGAGCGTCGGGGGGAGGGCTGATCATGCCGGTTCGACTTGAGGACGTTCTGGCCGCCGAGTCCGCGGAGAGCCGGGCCCGTATCGAGGAGATGGCCGCCGAACTGCGGGCCGAGCATCGCTCGCTCCAGCAGCTTCGCGAGGCCCGCGACCAGTCCCAGGAGGAGATCGCCCGGAAGTTGGGGGTCCAGCAATCGGCCGTCTCCAAGATCGAGCGGCGGACGGACCTCTACGTTTCGACCCTCCGGAAATACGTCGAGGCGGTGGGGGGCAAGCTGAGGATCACGGCCGAATTCCCGGGAGGGGGCGCGGTCGTGATCGATCAGTTCCACGACGACGAATGATCGGGCGGGGGGCCGACGCCCCCGGGGCGGGGTGATCGGCGCCGGCCTCGCGCCCCTTCCCTTGCGGGGCGGGTTCGGCGATGATCGGGGATCGGCCGGAGGCCGGGGACGGGCCGCGTCGGGAGGCGGCCGGCCGCGAACTTTCGCCCCGAGGGACCCTTGGCGAGCTACGACCCCGACTTCCACGGCACCGGGCCCGCGGGGGCGTTCGACGCCGTCGGCGCCGAGCCTCGGCGCCATGGCTGCTTGTTCTACGGCGTCGTCGCCCTCGTGGTCGTCGCGGTCGTGGTCACGGTCGGCCTGGCCCTGGCCGCCTGGGTGAGCTACCGGACGATCGTCCGCTATCGGGACATGTACACGTCCGCCTCCCCCGTCGCGCTCCCCAGGCTGACGACTTCCGATCGCCAGCGCCAGCGGGCCGTGGAGCGGGTCGAGGCGTTCCGCGACGCCGTGGAGGCGGGCAAGGCCGTCGACCCCCTGGTCCTCTCGGGCGACGACCTCAACGCGCTGATCCAGGGGTCGCCGAAGCTGAAGGACCGCGTCTACCTGTCGCTCGACGGCGACCGGATCAAGGCCCAGGTCTCCATCCCCCTCTCCGAGATCCAGGACCTCGCCCTCCTCCGGGGACGCTACCTCAACGGCGAGGCCGAGGTGAAGCTCGAGCTGGACGACGGCCGGCTCAAGCTGGAGATCCTCTCCATGCGCGCCGAGGGCAAGGAGCTGCCGCCGATCGTCCGCGACGTCCTCACCCACTCCGACTTCGTCCTGGAGGGGGAGGAGCACGAGGCCGACACCGAGGACGAGCGCGAGTTCAAGCGCTTCCTGCGGCGGCTCGATTCCCTGAAAGTCGAGGACGGCGAGCTGACCGTCACGCCGCGCCCGCCCGACTGAGGCGAGGCCCGATCGCCCGCGGGGCGAGACCCGTCGATCACGGACGATCGACGCCGGCCGAAGGACATCGGGATCCCCACCAACCGGAAGCAGAAGGAAAGCGAACGCCCATGAGAACCAAGTCGACGCGCCTGGCGGCCTGGACGATCGCGGCGGCCCTGGGGGCGATGCTCGCCCCGGCCGGGACCGCCGCCGCGCAGGAGAAGGTCGCGAAGCTGGAGCAGGTCGCCACGGTCGAGGGGATCACGGAATATCGCCTGCCCAACGGCATGCGGGTCCTGCTGTTCCCCGACCCGTCCAAGCCCAAGGTGACGGTCGCGCTGACCGTCTTCGTCGGGTCGCGGCACGAGGGCTACGGCGAGACCGGGATGGCCCACCTGCTGGAGCACATGGTCTTCAAGGGGACCCCCGACCACCCCGACATCCCCGGCGCCTTCAAGGAGCGCGGGGCCGAGTTCAACGGCACCACCAGCGACGACCGGACGAACTACTTCGAGACCCTCACGGCCACGGACGACAACCTGGAGTTCGCCATCCGGCTGGAGGCCGACCGCATGGTCAACAGCCCCATCAAGCCCGAGGACCTGGCGACCGAGTTCTCCGTCGTCCGCAACGAGTTCGAGCGCGGCGAGAACAACCCGATGGGCATCCTGATGCAGCGGGTCGCCTCGGCCGCCTACGACTGGCACAACTACGGCAAGTCGACCATCGGCAACCGCACCGACATCGAGCGCGTGCCGGTCGAGAACCTCCGCGCGTTCTACAAGAAGTACTACCAGCCCGACAACGCGATGGTGGTCGTCGCCGGCAAGTTCGACGAGGAGAAGGCGAAGGAGTACATCGTCAAGTACTTCGGCGCCCTCCCCAGGCCCGACCGCGAGCTGCCGAAGACCTACACCGAGGAGCCGCCGCAGGACGGCGAGCGGGTCGTCACGCTTCGCCGCGTGGGGGACGTCGGCGTCCTCGGCCTGGCCTATCACATCCCGTCGGGCCCGCACCCCGACTTCCCGGCGCTTGACGTGCTCAGCGACGTGCTGACGTCGCAGCCCTCGGGCCGGCTGTACAAGGCGCTGGTGGAGACGCGGAAGGCGGCCAACGTCTTCTCGTTCGCCTCCCCGTCGCACGACCCCGGCCTGTTCATGATCTTCGCGCGGGTCAACACCAAGGAGCGCGGCGAGCTGGAAAGCGTCCGCGACGTCGTCTACGCCGAGCTGGAGAAGGTGGCCAAGGAGGGGGTGACCGACGAGGAGGTCGAGCGCGCCGTCCGCCGCTACCTGAAGAATTTCGAGATGTCGTCGTCCGACCCCAACTCGATCGCCCTGGAGCTGTCCGAGTGGGCCGCGCAGGGCGACTGGCGGCTCTACTTCCTGGCGCGCGACCGGATGGAGGAGGTGAAGCCGGAGGACGTGAAGCGGGTGGCCGCGGCGTTCTTCGAGCCCAGCAACCGGACGATCGGCTACTTCGTGCCGTCGGAGAAGCCCGAGCGGACGCCGATCCCGTCGAACCCGGACGTCGCCAAGCTCGTCGAGGGCTACGAGGGGCGCGAGGCCAAGTCGGCCGGCGAGACCTTCGACGTCCGGCCCGAGGCGATCGAGGCCCGCGTCGAGCGGCCCGACCCGATCGAGGGGGTGAAGGTCGCCCTGCTGCCGAAGAAGACCCGCGGCGAGACCGTCAACCTGACGCTCACGCTCCGCTACGGCGACGCCGAGAGCCTCAAGGGCCTGACCACCGCCGCCGACTTCCTCGGCGGGCTGATGAGCCGCGGCGGCACCAAGAAGCTCTCCAAGCAGGAGGTCCGCGACGAGCTGGACAAGAACTTCGCCCAGCTCTCCGTGAGCGGCGGCGTCGGCTCGATCACCGCCTCGCTGGAGACCAAGCGGGCCAACCTCCCCGCGGCGCTGGAGATCCTCCGCCAGGTCCTGCGCGAGCCGCTGCTGCCGGCCGAGGAGTTCGAGGTCCAGAAGACCGGCCGCCTCGCGGCGCTCGAATCCGCGAAGACCGAGCCGACGACCCTGGCGTCCAACCGCCTCCAGCGGCTGCTGTCGAGCTACCCGCCCGAGGACGTCCGCTACGTCCCCACGCCCGAGGAGAACATCGAGCGGACCAAGGCCGCGACGGTCGACCAGGTGAAGAAGCTGTACGAGGAGTACCTCGGCGCGAGCGTCGGCGAGCTGGCGGTGGTCGGCGACTTCGAGCCCTCCGAGGTCATGCCGATCTTCCAGGAGATGCTCAAGGGCTGGAAGTCCGGCAAGCCCTTCGCCCGGATCGAGCGGCCCTATCAGGAGGGCCTGAAGCGGGCCGACGAGGTCATCGCGACCCCGGACAAGGCCAACGCGATGTACCTGGCCGGGACCGTCTTCCCGATGAAGGACGACGCGCCGGACTACCCCGCGCTCTCGATCGGCAACTTCATCCTGGGGGGCGGCTCGATCTCGTCGCGGATCGCCGACCGGCTCCGCGGCAAGGGGGGGCTGTCGTACTCGGCGGCGTCGATGTTCAACGCCTCGTCGCTCGACCCCCGCGCGTCGCTGATGGTCATGGCGATCTACAACCCGGAGAACGTCGCCAAGGTCGAGGCCGGCGTGAAGGAGGAGATCGAGCGCATCCTCAAGGACGGCGTGACGGCCGAGGAGATGAAGACCGCCAAGGACGGCTGGCTCCGCAAGCAGGAGATCGGCCGGACCGAGGACGGCTCGCTCGCCTCCTCGCTCGCCTCCAACCTCTTCCTCGGCCGGACGCTCCTGTTCGACGCCGAGCTGGAGTCGAAGGTGAAGGACCTCGACGCCGCGGCCGTCGACGCCGCGCTGCGGAAGTACCTCGACTTCGCCAAGTTCTCCGTCGTCACCGCCGGCGACTTCAAGGAAGCCAAGCCGGAGTGACCGACCGGACGCCATGAGCCCCGGGCGGCGGGCGCCGAGATCCCTCGGCCCCGCCGCCCTTCGCGTTCGAATCCCGCCACGCCGTTCACTCGGCCCGGCCGCTGTGGTAAGGTGCCGGGATCGATACGGGTCCGGCATCTCTCCACCTATCCGGGGGCGCGGTCACATGGATCGGCGCGAGTTTCTCAAGCGCGGGGCCGTCGGGGCGCTGGCCGCGTCGGCGGCCGGGCCGTTCGTCCACGCCGGCGACAAGTCGGGGTCGAGGCGGCCGGTCGTCGGCGAGGGCGAACATCGCTACGAGTGCCATCACGACTTCTTTCGGGCCCCCGGCGACGTCCGCTGGTTCGAGACCCACGGCGTCGCGGTCGACTCCGAGGGCTTCATCTACGTCGCCCATCGCGCCGGCGGCGCGAAGCCGAATTCGCCCGACGAGGCGCAGGACACGATCGTCGTCTACGACCCCGAGGGGAAGTTCGTCCGGTCGTTCGGCAAGCAGTTCCACGGCGGCGGCCACGGGATCGACGTCCGCCGCGAGGACGGGGTCGAGTACCTGTACCTCGCCTGCATGATGCCCGTCGACCTGGTCGCCAAGACCGACCTGAAGGGGGAGGTCGTCTGGATCAAGGAGGCGCCGACGGAGCCCCACGTCTACGACGACCCGAAGGCGAGGTTCGCGCCCACGAACGTCGCGTTCGCGCCCGACGGCGGCTTCTTCGTGGCCGACGGCTACGGCTCGGACTACATCCACAAGTACGACAAGGACGCGAGGTGGGTGAAGACCTTCGGCGGCACGGGCGAGGGCGAGGGCAAGTTCCGGACGCCCCACGGCCTCTGGCTGGACGACCGGCCGGGTCGCGAGCCGACGCTGGTGGTCGCCGACCGCGCCAACGCCCGGCTCCAGCGGTTCACGCTCGACGGCGAGCACGTCGGCCATGACAACCACGACGTCTCCTTCCCGGCGCACTTCGACACCCGCGGCGAGACCCTGCTGATCCCCGACCTCCACGCCCGCGTCACCCTGATGGACAGGGACGACAAGGTCATCTCTCACCTGGGTTACGACCCCAAGTGGACGGAACAGGTCCTCGACGGCTTCAAGATCCGGTCCCAGCCGGACAGGTGGCCGGACGGGAAGTTCATCCACCCCCACGACGCCTGCTTCGACCGCGACGGGAACATCCTGGTCGCCGAATGGGTGGCGACCGGGCGCTTGTCGTTCCTGAGGCGGCTGGCCTGACGCCGCCTCTCGGCCCCTCGGCGCGGCCACGGTCGCGATGACTCCGCCATGAAATCGCTGCAAGGACGCCTGCTCATCGCCGCCCCCAGCCTCTCCGACCCGAACTTCGCGCGGACGGTCATCCTGATCGCCGCGCACGGGGAGGCGGGGGCCCTGGGCCTGATCCTGAACCGCGAGCTGGATTCCGAGGTCCCGGACGTCTGGCGGCGGGTCAGCCAGGAGCCCTGCGCCCGCGGCGGGAAGCTGCGGCACGGCGGCCCGGTGCCGGGCTCGCTGATGGTCCTGCACGACCACCGCCCGCTGGCCGACATCGTCGTGGGCGAAGACCTCTACGTCGCCACCGAGCTGGCCTCGATGGAATCGCTCGCCGCCTCGGACGAGGGGCGGGCCCTGTTCTACGTCGGGCATTCCGGCTGGGGCGCCGGCCAGCTCGAGGCCGAGCTGGCCGAGGGGAGCTGGCTGATCGCCCCGGCCCGCCCGGAGCACGTCTTCGGCGGCCGCGACCACTCGCTCTGGAAAGAGGCCGCGACCCTCGCCGGCCGTCGCGAGATCCACTCCATCATCGCCCCCCGCCATCTCCCCGAGGATCCCCGCGCGAACTGACCGCGGCCGGTCGACCGGGGGCGATTCGACTTCCTCTCCTCCTCCCCTACAATTCCCCGCCCGGCGAGTCGGCCGGGCGGAGGGTCAACATGACGAACGCGAGCGAGCTGAAGCTGTCGGTGCTGGACCTCTGCCCGATCGTCCGGGGGGGGACGGCGGCGGACGCCTTCCGGAACGCGGTCGACCTGGCGCGGCTCGCCGAACGGCTGGGGTACGAGCGGTACTGGGTGGCCGAGCACCACAACATCCCCGGCGTCGCCAGCGCGGCGACCGCGGTGGTGATCGGGCACGTCGCGGCGGGGACTTCGACGATCCGCGTGGGCGCCGGCGGGATCATGCTGCCCAACCACGCCCCCCTGGTGATCGCCGAGCAGTTCGGGACGCTCGCCTCGCTCCACCCCGGCCGGATCGACCTGGCCCTCGGCCGCGCCCCGGGGGGCGACACCGCCACGGCGCGGGCGCTCCGGCGGTACTTCCAGGAGGTCGACGCCTTCCCGCGCGAGGTCCGCGAGTTGCAGGGCTACTTCCGCCCCGCGACGCCCGGCCAGGCCGTCCGCGCCATCCCGGGCGAGGGCCTGGACGTGCCGCTCTGGATCCTCGGCTCCAGCGACTTCGGCGCGCGCCTGGCGGCCGACATGGGCCTCCCCTACGGCTTCGCCTCCCACTTCGCCCCCGACCTCTTGTTCGACGCCCTGGCGATCTACCGCGCGAGCTTCACCCCGTCGGCCTCCCTGGCCGAGCCCTACGTCATGATCGGCGCGAACGCCTTCCTCGCCGACACCGAGGCCGAGGCCGCGCGCCTCTTCTCCTCCCACCAGCAGGCGATCCTGAACCTCGTCCGCAACCGCCCCGGCCCCCTGCCCCCCCCCGTCGACGACATCGAGACCCTGTGGTCCCCCGCCGAGCGGGCCGCCGTGGAGCGCATGACCCGCGTCTCCGTCGTCGGCACGCCGGACTCCGTCCGCGCGCCGCTCCAGTCCCTCGTGAAGGCCGTGCAGCCCGACGAGATCATCATCTCCGGCCAGATTCACGACCACGCCGCGCGGCTTCGGTCGTACGAGCTGCTGATGGAAGCCATGCGAACGGCGTGAGTCACGCCGGCGGGGGGGAGGACTCCAGGAGTTTGAGGAAGCGTCCCAGGCGATCGGCCGCCGTCTCCGGGGTGACATTCTGGGCCGGTTGGTCCCTCCTCCCGTGCGCGACCCAGTTGCGGAAGCGTCGCACCTGGTCTACCTGCGTCCGGAGATCGGGGTCATTCGTCCCATAGGATTCCGTGAGGTGACCGAAGCTGCCGTCATTGATCCGTTTTTTCGCCTCCTCGAAGGCCTTGCCGAGCACGGGATGCTCGGGTAAATGGGGAAGGAGGCGCTCCAATTCCGCGAGCGCGGTCCCTCTCACCTGGGCTTCGAAGACGGAGAAGATTAGCAGCACGGACAGGTCGTCAAGGTCCGCCAAGACGCGCTGTGCGTGCTGTTGAAGATCGACGGCTTCCAGGTGACGAAATATCTCGTCCCGATTGATGATCTCCGCGAACGTCTTCGAACCCGATCCCCCCGCATCCCCCTCGTCATTGGGCCAGTATCGGCGGGCCAGCCGGTCGACCAGGGCCGCCACGAGCTTGACCGATTCACGCCGCCGGCGCGCGTCCTCGATGGTCTGGATCACGCCAGCAGTTCCTTGAGAATCGACTCGAAACGGTCGCGGTCCAGCTCCCGCGGGATTCTACCGTCCAGGACGTGCCATGTCTCGGGCTCGCCGACCTTCCGATATATGTGGAATGTGTTGAAGCGATTCGATATGTCGACGCGGCCCTGGTACGGCGGTTTGACCTCGGCCTGGTATGACTGATCCCGATCGATGGCGACGTCGAGGAGGTGGCGGCTCGGCCCCGCGAACATCGGCTCGATCGAGATGTCCTCCGGCCCGAAGCTGACCAGCAGGGCCGGGACATTGAACGTGCCTAGCCCCTGCTCGGTCCGCTGGACCTCATACGGGACGATGTCGAGCAACCCCTCGGGATCCGCCTCGCGCATCCAGGTTTCGAGCCGCTGGTAGAGTCGTCCGATGGCGTCGAGCCATTCCTTCCGTCGGCGCAGGCGATCGCGAACGCCGTACTCGTCGGCCTTGGCGTGCAGGAAATCCCTGAGCGTGGCGGGTGGACTCTCGGGGGCCGTGGACATGATTCACCTCCCATGACGGATGCCCGAATTCGATTATACGCCTTGCGGCGCGCGGGGGCCCCGGCGATGAATCGACCTTTGGTTTTGAGCGAGCGGAGCTCGACGAGCCGGATTCCGTCCGCGCCCCGATTCGGTCCCTCGTCAAGGCCGCCCGCCCCCGCGAGAGTATCGTCCCGGACCGCATCCACGACCAAGACGCGCGGCCGCGGTCGTAAAGGGTTCTAATGGAGCCCGTGGTGCCGTCTCTCCGACGCCGCCGGCCGGGATACTCTCGCGACGGGCGGGGCGGCTTCCCTCTTAGCGGTCGCGCGGAGTCGCCTTGCCGACGGCCCGCCAGCGCGCGGCGAGGGCGGCGACCAGGTGGCCGGACTTCGGGTGATCGGGCTCGACGTCGACCGGCATGTCGACGGCGCGGAGGGCCTCGGAGGTCGTCGGCCCGACCGAGCCGACCACGACGCGGTCCGCGAGCGCGGCGCGGAGGTCGGCCTCGATCCCCTCGGCCCTCGCCACCTCCAGGACGTGCTCGACCTGCTGGGCCGCGGTGAACAGGACGGCTCCGATCTCGCCGGCGACGATCCGGGCCAGCGCGGAGCGGAGCGGGCCGAGGTCGACCGGAAGGGCCCAGCGGTAGACCGGGACGCGCGTGACGTCGGCCCCCCGCTCGGCCAGGCCGTCGAGCAGCTCCCGGGGGGGCTTGCCGTACTCGTGGACGGCCGCCCGCAGGCCGGCGATCGGGCCGCGGGCGTCGAGCGCGGCCAGGGTCTCGCGCCAGGTGTTGGGCGAGGGGACCATCACGTCGATCGTCGCCCCCAGCTCCCGCAGGGCGGAGGCCGGCTTCGGGCCGCGGGCGACGACCGTCGTCCGCCTCAGCGCGTCGGCCCAGTCGGCCCTGGACATCCGGGTGGCGAGCAGGTCGACGAGGTAGCGGACGCCGACGCCGGTCTCGAAGATCGTCAGGTCGAACCGGTCCTCGGCCAGGCCGTCGACGAACGCGACGGCGGCCGGGGACTCGTCCAGCGGGACCTCGCGCATCGACGGGGCGGCGATCGGCTCGCCGCCGTGGCGGGACACCAGGTCGGCGAGCGAGCCGGCCATGCGCGCCTCGAAGATCGCCACGCGGAGGCCGTCCAACGGGGTGGGTGGGGTGTCGCTCATCGTTCGCCCGGGTTGGGGTGACAGGGGGTCCGCGGGCGGTCGGCCTCGCGCGTCAGGCGCCCGGGGCCTCGGGACGGGCCAGCGCCGCGGCCGGCCCGTCCGCCTCGGCCGCGTCGACGAGGATACCGCGCCATCCCCGGCTCGCGTAGGCCAGCGCGGTGGCGCCCCCGAGGCCGCCGAGCAGCGCGAACGCCAGGAAGCCCAGGCCGAAGCCCCCGGTGAGCTGCCGCAGCGTCCCCAGCGCGGTCGGCAGCAGGAACCCGCCGAACCCGCCGGCCGCGCCCACGAGGCCGGTGACGACGCCGATCTCGCGCGGGAACCGCATCGGGACGAGCTGGAACACCGCCCCGTTGCCCATCCCCAGCGAGGCCATCGTCGCGAACAGCAGCGCCGTCCCCGCGAACAGGCCCGGGGAGGTCGCCAGCCCGAGCAGCCCGGCCCCCGCGGCGAGGTAGAGGCCCATCAGCACGCGGGTGCCGCCGAAGCGGTCGGCCAGATGGCCGCCGAACGGCCGGAGGATCGAGCCGGCGACGACGCAGAGCGTGGCGAAGTTCCCCGCCTCGACCGCCGAGACGCCGTAGCGGCTCAGGAAGAAGACGTTGAGGAAGCTCGCCAGGCCGACGAAGCCGCCGAACGTGATCCCGTAGAGCAGGCAGAACCACCAGGCATCGCCGACGCGGAGGACGTCGGCGTAGGCCGAGAGGGGCCGCGGGGCCGGCTGGTCCGGGGCGTCGCGGGCGACCAGCCAGAAGAACGCCATCACGGCCAGAAGCGGGAGCAGCGCCAGGCCGAACACCGCGTGCCAGCCCCACGCCGCGGCGATCCGGGGCCCGAAGAACGTCGCCAGCGCCGTGCCGCTGTTCCCCGCGCCGGCGATCCCCATCGCGAGCCCCTGATACCGCGGCGGATACCACCGGCTGGCCAGCGGCAACGCCGCGGCGAAGCTGGCCCCGGCCGCCCCCAGCAGCAGGCCGACCAGGATCATCGCCGGGAAGGAATCGGCCCAGAGCCAGCCAAGCGCCAGCGGGACGGTGGTCGTCGCCATCCCCAGCAGGCCCGCGCGGCGGGCGCCGATCCGGTCGGCCAGCAGCCCCAGGGCCAGCCGGAGGACCGCCCCGCCCAAAAGCGGCACGGCCACCATCAGGCCCTTCTGGGCGTCGGACAGGCCGAATTCCGGCACGATCGAGTTGGCCAGCGCGCCGGGCAGGAGCCAGACCATGAAGCTGACGTCGAAGTACAGGAACGCGGCGAGCAGCGTCGGGGCGTGGCCGGCTCGGCGGAAGTCGCGCAGGTTCATCGAGGCTCCTGGTCTGGATGGGTCGGGGGGGGACGCGGTCGGTCGGGGTCGGGGGTCGATTCACGGAGGCGGGGGCGGGTAGTCGACGGCTTTCCCCTCGGCTCGCCGGTCTCCGCGGTTCGCGGGCGGGACGTTCTTCCCCCCTGGTGGGGGAAGACAGACCGCGGAGCGGTCAGATGAGGGGGAGCCCGCCCGCGGTGCGCCGGAGTTCGGGACGCGGCCCAGGCCATCGGCCGGGGAAGGTCCTCGTGGACCTCGGCACTCGTGTCGCTCGTCCCCCCCTCATCCGGCCCTCCGGGCCACCTTCCCCCACCAGGGGGGAAGGCCGTTGAGATGACCGTTCGAAGTCACGCCGCGTCGAGCGAAGGCTCCGCCCTCATACGCAGGCGAGGGCGGAGCAGGCGCCGGGGGCGCGGGCGAGCCGCGCGGTGTCGGACTCGGGCGGAAGCAGGACGAGGACGTCGTCCCCCTCGACGCGGACCGGGAAGACCTCGATCCGCGGCGCGCCGCCGCTCAGGCAGGCGCCGGATTCGAGCGAGAAGGTCTTCTTGTGCAGCGGGCAGGCGACCTTGGGGACCCCCCCCTGCTCGCCGAGGAGCCCGCGGGACAGGACGGCCTCGCGCTTGTGCGGGCAGGTGTTCTGGCTCGCGTACCACGAGCCGTCCTCGCCGTATCGATAGACGGCGATCTCGGCCTCGCCGTGCTTGATCGCCCGGCCGCCGTCCACCGGGAAGTCGGCGACCGACCCGACCACGACCCAGCTCGCCCCCGGCTCCGGCCGAGACCGGCGCGGCGGGCCTTCGAGCGTCTCGACCGCGACGAAGTCGGACGGCCAGTCGGCGGGCCGCTTCTGGCCGCGCTCGGCCACGAACTCGATCCCCGGCTCGACGTCGTCGGTGTTGGCGAACTGCTTGAAGAACCGGCGCTTCTCCGGGTCGTCCACGACCGCCTTCCACTCGCACTGATAGGAATCGACGTGGGCCTGCATCTGCCGCTCCAGCTCCTCGCCCAGGCCGAGGCGGTCGTTCACGATGACGTCGCGCAGGTACTCGATGCCCCCGTCCATCGCCTCCAGCCAGGTCGAGGTCCGGGTGAGCTTGTCGGCCGTGCGGATGTAGTACATCAGGAAGCGGTCGAGATAGCGGATCGCCGTCTCCTCGTCCAGGTCCGCGGCCAGGAGGTCGGCGTGGCGGGGGCGGGCGCCGCCGTTGCCGCAGACGTAGAGGTTGTAGCCCTTCTCCGTGGCGATCAGCCCGAAGTCCTTCCCCTGGGCCTCGGCGCACTCGCGGACGCAGCCCGAGACGGCCCCCTTCAACTTGTGCGGCGACCGCAGCCCGCGATACCGCAGCTCGACCCGGATCGCGAAGCCGACCGAGTCCTGGACGCCGAAGCGGCACCAGCTCGACCCGACGCAGCTCTTCACCGTCCGCAGCGACTTTCCGTAGGCGTGGCCGCTCTCGAACCCGGCCTCGATCAGCTCGGCCCAGATGTCCGGCAGCAGGTGGACGGGGGCCCCGAAGAGGTCGACGCGCTGGCCGCCGGTGATCTTCGTGTAGAGGTCGTACTTCTTGGCCACGCTCCCCAGGACGATGAGCTGGTCGGGCGTGATCTCGCCCCCCGGGACGCGCGGGACCACCGAGTAGGTCCCCCCGCGCTGGATGTTGCCGAGGAAGCGATCGTTGGTGTCCTGGAGCGAGGCGAGGCCCGGGTCGAGGACGTGCTCGTTCCAGAGGCTCGCGAGGATCGAGGCGACGGCCGGCTTGCAGGTCTCGCACCCCCCGCCCCGGCCGCACGCCTCGATGAGCCCGTCGAACGTCCGGATGCCGCGGACCCGGGCGACCTCGTACAGGTCGCGGCGGCCGAGCGGGAAGTGCTCGCAGAGGTGGTCGTCCACCTTGGCGCCGGCCGCCTTCAGCTCGGCCTTGAGCAGCCCGGAGACGCGCGGCAGGCAGCCGCCGCAGCCGGTGCCGGCCCCCGAGCAGGTCTTCACCTGGTCGAGAGTGCTCAGGCCGCCGGAGCGGATCGCCTCGCGGACCTGGTTCTCGGTCACGTTGTTGCACGAGCAGACCTGGGCGTCGACCAGGCCGCCGAGCGCCGGGCCGTCGCCGGAGGCGAGGAGGTCGCCCGGGGCGCAGGGGAGCGGCCCGTCGGCCTTGAACAGGGCGAGGAGCGCGCCGTAGTCCGAGGCGTCGCCGACCAGGACTCCGCCCAGCAGCCGCGCGCCGTCGGGCGTGAAGACGAGCTTCTTGTAGACGCCCCGGAACGGGTCCTCGAAGGTCAGGGCGCGGGCGGCGCCGGGCTCGGCGTCGGCGAACGGGTCGCCGAAGCTGGCGACGTCCACGCCCATGAGCTTCAGCTTGGTCGACATGTCGAAGCCGGCGAACCGTCGCGAGCCGCCGGTCAGGCTGGCGGCGGCGACCTCGGCCATCTCGTAGCCGGGGGCGACGAGCCCGTAGACGACGCCCCGGTGCGAGGCCACCTCGCCGATCGCCAGGATGTCCGGGTCGGACGTCCGCATGGCGTCGTCGACGGCCACCCCGCCCCGGGGGCCGACCTCCAGGCCGCAGGCCCGGGCCAGCTCGTCGCGGGGCCGGATGCCCGCCGAGACGACCACCATGCCGACGTTCAGCGCGGCGCCGTCGGCGAACGCCAGCCCTTCCACCTTGCCGTTGCCCAGGAACTCCCGCGTGCTCTTGCCCAGGTGGACCCGGACGTCCATCCCCTCGATCTTCGCCAGCAGGGCCCTCGAACCGTCGTCGTCGAGCTGGCGCGGCATCAGCCGGGGGGCGAACTCGACGACGTGCGTCTGGAGCCCCAGCTCGCGGACCGCCTTGGCGGCCTCCAGCCCGAGCAGGCCGCCGCCGACCACCGCCGCCGAGCCGGCCCGCGGGGCGTAGGCGAGGATCGCCTCCAGGTCCTCGATCGTCCGGTAGACGAAGATCCCCTTCTTGTCCACACCCGGGACCGTCGGCACGAAGGGGGCCGAGCCGGTCGCCAGGACGAGGGCGTCGTAGCGGACCTCGCGCCCGCCCGCCGAGACGACCACGCGGCGCTCGCGGTCGATCGTCGCCACCCGGTCGCCGACGTGCAGCTCGACCCCGTTCTCCTCGTACCACTCCCGCGTGGCGATCCCCAGCGGCGCGGCGTCGCGCTTGTCGAAGAACTTCGAGAGGTTGACGCGGTCGTAGGCCGGGCGGGGCTCCTCGCCGAACGTCACGACGCGATGGCGGCGATCCAGGTCCAGCGCCACCAGGCGTTCGCAGAAGCGATGCCCCACCATGCCGTTGCCGACGACCACCACGGTCCGCCTCGGGTCGCGTTCGCTGCTCATGCTCGGGCCCTCGTCGTCGTTTCGGGGTTCAATGATTGGTCGATGGGTCGCCGGCCGCGGGGGCCTCGCCGCGGCGGGCGGCGCGGGCGCGGACGGCGCAGGCCTTGTAGGCGGGCTGTCGCGATTCGGGGTCGAACGCGGCGAGCGTCAGCAGGTTGGTCGCCGCGTCGTGCATCGGCAGGAAGAGGTCCCCCTGGGCGACGGTCGGCGTGACGAAGGCCCTCGCCGCAGCGGCCCCCCGGCGCGACTCGATGACGGCCCAGTCGCCCGGCGCCAGGCCGAGCGCCTCGGCGTCGGCCGGATGGATCTCGACGTAGGGGTCGCGGGGGTGAAGCTTGCGCAGGACGGCCGACTTCGCCGTGCGGGTCTGGGTGTGCCACTGCGCCGCGGAGCCGCGGCCGGTGAGGAGCTGGAGCGGGAAGTCCTCGTCCGTCGGCTCGGGGAGCGGGCGCGGCTCCGCGAACAGGAAGCGGGCCCGGCCGTCGGGGTGGTGGAAGCGGCCGTCGCCGAACAGGCGACGCTCCGGGCTCGGGTCCGGGTTCTCCTCGGGATACGGCCACTGCACGCCGCCGGCCTCGTCGATGGCCCGATAGTCCGCGATCCCCGTGATGTCGCACGGCCGGCCCGCCGAGAGCCGCTTGAGGATCTGGAAAGCCGCCTCCGGAGACCTCCATTCCGAGAACAGGTCGCCGCAGCCGGAGTACTCGGCCGCGAGCCGGAAGATGGAGAAGTCCGCCAGCGCCAGGCCGGGCGCCCGCCGGACCTTCTTGAGCAGGCCCACCCGGCGCTCGGAGTTGATGAAGGTCCCCTCCTTCTCGCCCCAGCCCGCGGCCGGCAGCAGGAGGTCGGCCAGCTCGGCCGTCTCGGTCGAGCGGTACATGTCCTGCACGACCAGGAAGTCGAGCCTGCCGAGGGCGCGACGCAGGTCGTCCTGGTCGATCCAGGAGTGCGCGGGGTTCGTCGCCACGACCCACAGGCCGCGGATCGAGCCGTCGCGGACCCCCCGGATGATCTGGTCGTAGGACCAGCTCGGGCGGCTCGGGATCCGCTCGACGGGGATGCCGAGGATCGCCGCGACCTCGGCCCGATGGTCGGGGTCGGCGAAGTCGCGCCCGCCGAGGAGGCCCGTCGTGTTCGAGAAGAGCCGCGAGCCCATCGCGTTGCACTGGCCGGTGATCGAGTTCGCCCCGGTCCCCGGCCGGCCGATGTTGCCGGTCATCAGGGCGAGGTTGATCGCCGCCTGCGCCGTCTTGACCCCCTGATGGCTCTGGTTGACCCCCATCGTCCACCAGAAGGAGACCCGGCGCGACCGGGCGATCCGGGCGGCGGCGTCGCGGATCGACCCGGCGGGCAGCCCGGTCTCGCGGGCGACCCGGTCGACGTCGAACGCCCGGACGAAGGCCGCGAACTCGGCGAACCCCGACGTGTGGGCGTCGACGAAGCGGCGGTCGACGGCCCCCGCCTCGATCAGCAGGCGGGCGATGCCGTACAGCAGCGCCAGGTCGGACTTGGGCCGGGCCGGCAGGTGGAGCGTGGCCGCCAGCGCCGTCTCGGTCCGCCTCGGGTCGATCACCAGGATCTCGGGCGAGTGCGGGTTGCGGGTGGCCCGCTGCCACAGGACCGGGTGGGCGATGCAGGGATTCGCCCCGATCAGGACGATGCAGTCCGATTCCTCCAGGTCCGCGTAGGCGTACGGGGGGGCGTCGAAGCCGAACGACTGCTTGTAGGCCGTGACCGCGGAGGCCATGCACTGCCGGGTGTTGCCGTCGCCGTGCACCATCCCCATGCCGAACTTCGCCACCGCGCCCAGCAGGGCCATCTCCTCGGTCGCGATCTGGCCGGTGCTCAGGAAGGCGATCGACTCGGGCCCGTGCTCGGCCCGGATCGCCCGGAACCGCGCCGCCATCGCGGTCATGGCCTCGTGCCACCCGACCTGGCGGCGGGCGCCGTCGGCGTCGCGGAGCAGCGGGGCGACGGCCCGGTCGGGGGCGTCCAGGACGGCGAGCGCCTCCCACCCCTTGGGGCAGGCCATGCCGCGGTTGACGGGGTAGTCGGCCGTCGGGGTCAGGTTGACCACCTCGCCGTCGCGCAGGTGGACGGTCAGGTTGCAGCCGGTGGAGCAGAAGCCGCACACCATCCCCGTCGTCGCGTCCGGGATCCGGGAGGCGGGGACCTGCCCCAGCCCGAACCCCCCGGGCTCGCGGCGCAGCTCCCGCGTGAGCGGCCCGTCCTTGGCGTGGACGAGGTCGATCAGGCGTCGCATCGTCGCATTGGCTTGTGTCGGGATCTTCACGAGGGCAGCCCTCCCGGCATCCGCGGCTTGGGAGAGGCCACGAAGAACAGGTGTCGCTCGATCATCTCGCCCGCCGTCGTCGCCACGAGCGTCAGCGCTCCCGCCGCGGCGGCGAGCGTCGGGACGCCGCAGGCCGCCGCCGCGATCGGCAGCAGCATCCCGCCGACGACGCCCAGGGCCAGCCGGGACGCCACGAGCCGCCGCAGCGGCCCCCGGAGCAGCCAGGCGGCCTGGCCGAGCGGCCCGTCCTCCCGATCGCCGCGGAGGTCGCGGGCCTCGAAGGCCAGCTTCGCCGCGACGACCGCCGCGAGCGCCCCCGCCGCGATCGCCAGCCTTCCCGGGGCGTCCGACGCGGCCAGGCACGCGACGGCCGTCGCCAGGCCCAGCGCCGCGGCCGTCCCCGCGAACTTCCAGCCCGCGATCGAGGCGCGCCAGTGGCGGCGTCGGACCGCGTGGTAGACCATCACCGAGCAGGCGACGCCGATGGCGCCCAGCGTCGCCACGGCCGCCGGCAGGGCCGTCCGCGGCCAGCCGAGGGACGCCAGCCGGCCCGGCGTCAGGGTCTCGATCGCGACATACGCCGCCGCCGCCTTGGCGAACGCCCCGAGCGCAACGACCTCGCGGCTGAGCCAGGAATGACGGATGCCCAGGATCGCCCGGTAGGCGTACATCGGCCGGCCCAGGTGCGACAGGCTCGCCCCCAGGCCGGCGAGGCCCAGGGCCAGGCAGGCCTGGAGATAGGCCAGGCCGCAAACGCCGTCGGCGGAGCCCGCCAGGCGGGCCAGCAGGTCGAGCGTGAAGCCCCCGGCGGCGAGCTGCGTCAGCACGAGCATCGCGGTCAGGGGCGGGTGGCCGTGCTCGGGACGTGGCGTCCCGCCGTCGGCCGCCCGCAGCTCCCCATGGCTGGCCGGGATGAACGTCGTGGTCGGCAGGGTGTACGACGGCTCGTGGGCGTCGGCGAGGAATTCGCCCACCTCGGCGCGGGCCCGGACCTCGTCCCGATCCACGACCCGGATGCGGATCGCCTCGTGCGGGCAGGCCTGGACGCAGGCCGGGGCCTCGCCGGCCCTCAGGCGATCGGCGCACATGTCGCACTTGCGGACGATGCCGAGGCTCGGCTGATACTTGGGCACGTCGTAGGGGCAGGCCAGCGTGCAGTACTGGCAGCCGATGCACTGGTCGTCCAGGTGGCGGACGATCCCCGTGATCGGCTCCTTCTCGTAGGCGTCGACCGGGCAGGCGCTCATGCAGGCCGGTTCGACGCAGTGGTGGCAGGCGGTCGTGACGTGCTGGACCACCGGGAGCGCCGGCGTCCCGCCCACCAGGAGCCCCACGTCCCGCCACGTCTCCAACTCGTCGAGCCCGTTGAGGGCATGGCAGGCCGCCACGCACGCCTTGCATCCCGAGCACCGCGCCAGGTCGACCTCGAAGGCGAGCTGCTGGCCCGGCCCGGGGGGCGAGGCCGGCAGCAGGGCCGAGTAGTACGGCTCGCGGAGGGGCGACGACGCCTCGCGATGGAACTGCTCGAAGCGCTCGACGGCGGTCAGATCCCCCTGCTCCGCGAGCAGCGAGGCGAGCAGCCGATCGGCGTCGCCGAAGGCCGACGGCCGGGCCATCGCGCCTCGGGTCACCGTCGCCACGGACGTACCTTCATCGTCGAAGTCCATCGCTCGATGTACCTCTTGCGGGAGGTCGTGTTGGTCCGGGGGCGGACGACGGGCCGGGAGGAGAGGGAGGGGCCGGGCCGTCGTCGACGCGGGTCGCTCAAAGCAGGGGGAGTGCCGAGGCCCGGATCGGGGCTCCCTTTTGCGGAAAGACGAAGGCCCTTCCCGCGTCGTCTTCGCAAAACCGAAGGGTCCCGGGGCCCTCGGCCGGGGGCGACCGCCCGCCTTTTAGGCGTCGCCGCGCGGATTTCGAGCGGCGTCGGCGGCCCGGCCGGGGGCGTCCTCGGGCCTCTCCGAGGGGGCGACCAGGTCGGTCGTTTCCTCGAAGGTCAGGGCGATGCGGAGCAACTCGGGGAGGGAATCCGCCCCCAGCTTGCGCATCATCCCCGAGCGCCGCATCTCCACGGCCCGGGGCGTGAGGTCGAGCCGCGCGGCGATCTCCTTGTTCGGCATCCCCGCCCGGACCAGCGCCAGGACCTCGCGCTCCTTGTCGGTCAGGGAGTCGAACCGGGCGCGCAGGCATTCCCGGGCGGCCCGGCGCTCGAGCCTGGCGGCCGACTCGCGGAGGGCGCGCTGGATCTTCTCCAGCAACACCTGGCCGTTGAACGGCTTCTCCAGGAACTCCGCCGCGCCGGACTTCATCGCCCGGACCGCCATCGGCACGTCGGCGTGCGCCGTGATGAACAGAACCGGCATGCTCGACCCCTCCGCGCGGAGGTCCTCGAACAGGTCGAGGCCGCTCCAGCCCGGCATCCGGACGTCGAGAACCAGGCAGGCCGGGCCGTCCTCGCGATAGTCCCGGGCGAACTCCTCGGCCGAGGCGTAGGCCAGCGCCCTCAATCCGACGGTCTCCAGCAGCCAGCCCAGCGAATCCCGCATGTCGGGATCGTCATCCACGATGTAGACCGTCGGTTCGTTCATGGTCGGGGCGGTCCGCCGGCACCTGGAAGCGGAAGGTCGTCCGGATCCCGGGCTCGGATTCGACGGTCAAATTTCCCTGGTGGGCCGCCGCGATGGAGCGGCAGATCGCCAGGCCCATGCCCATTCCGTCGGCACGGGTGCTGAAATAAGTGTCGAAAACCAGGCCGAGATCCTCGGGCGCGATGCCGGGGCCGTTGTCGCTGACCGCGAACTCGACCTCGTCGCGACCGCGCCGTCGCGTCGTTACAACTAGCTTGGGGGAGAGGGTTTGCGATCGGTGGAAAGCTTGCAGGGAGTTCTGGATCAGGTTGACCAGGACCTGCTGCAATTGGACCGGGTCGCCCCAGACCCTTGGCAAGTCGGGTGCCAGGTCGGTTTCGACGGCGATGGCGCGGCGGTGCAGCTCGGCTTCCAGGATCTCCAGCGCGTCGGCGACGACGCGGCCGGCCTCGACGGCCTCGGGGGGGCGCGGGCGCTTGGTCACGAAGTCGCGCACGCGCTCGATGATCCGGCCGGCCCGCATCGTGGACGCCCGGAGCCGCCGCAGGGCGTCGCGGACCGCGCCCAGGTCGGGCTCCGGGGCGTCGAGCGCGATGAGGCAGCCTTCCGCGTAGTTGGCGATCGCGCCGAGGGGCTGTCCCAGCTCGTGGGCCATCGACGACGCCATCTCGCCGATGGCGTTGGTCCGGCCGACGTGGCCGAACCGCTCCACCAGCTCCCGGTGCCTCCGCCCCGCCGCCTCCAGCTCGCGCGTCCGCTCCCGAACCCGGCATTCCAGCTCCCCTCGGACGCGTTCGAGGTCGGCCACCTGCCGGCGGATCACGTCGGCGGCCGGCCGCAGGACGAAGCGGCCGATCGCGACCAGCGCCGCGAGCGCCACGCCGGTCAGCGCCCAGCCGACGCGCCTGGCCGTCTCGACGCGGCCCCGGGCCGCGGCCTCGTGGAGCCCGACCAGGGTATCCATCCGACGCAGGTACTCGGCCTCGTGGTCGAGGACGACGGCGAGCGCCCGGCCGCGGCGACCCGGGTCGTCGTCCCCGGACTCGCGCGCGGCGATCAGGTCGCGCGCGGCGTCGCGGATCGCCTCGAAGTGGGGCCGGAGGGCCTCCCTGGCCGCCTCGATCTCGGCCGACCGCGGCGCCAACGCCTCGTCGGAGAGCCGGCCCTGCGACTCGACCCAGAGTTCCAGGACGCCCCGCGCCTCGTCGAGCGTCGCCCGGCGGTCGGCGGGGGCCTCGCGTTCCAGCAGGAGGAACGCCTTGGCGAGCCGCTGGCCGAGCATCCGCTGCCGCCCGGCGACGTTGATCAGCGGCGCGTCGGTGGCCAGTCGCGACAGGTAGGGCTGGACCAGGAGCTGGTTGCTCAGGAGCGTCGCCGCCGCGATGGCGAGCGCCAGCCGGTATTTCCGGCCGAGGGTGTCGCCTTGTCGTTCGTTCCGCATCGCGGGCCGCTCCGGGCTTCGTGGACGTCGAACGCGGCCCGCGCGGGTTCCTCCGAGGTCACGCCAGGATCTCCTTGACCACGTTACCCTCGACGTCGGTCAGGCGGAAGTCGCGGCCGGCGTGGCGGAAGGTCAGCCGGGTGTGGTCGAAGCCGAGGAGGTGGAGGATCGTGGCGTGGAGGTCGTGGACGTGGACGACGTCCTCGACGGCCTTGTAGCCGAAGTCGTCGGTCGCGCCGTGGACATGGCCCCCCTTCACGCCGCCGCCGGCGAGCCAGACGGTGAAGCCCCAGTGGTTGTGGTCCCGGCCCCCGCCGGGCTTGCCGTTGACCATCTCCACCGAGGGGGTCCGGCCGAACTCGCCCCCGCAGAGGACCAGCGTGTCCTCGAACAGCCCCCGGGCCTTCAGGTCGGTCAGCAGGGCGGCGATCCCCTGGTCGCACTGTCGGCCGAGGTCGCGATGGGCGGTGGCGATGGCGTCGTGGCTGTCCCAGGGCTGGACGTCGCCGTGGAAGAGCTGGACGAACCGGACCCCGCGCTCGACCAGCCGCCGCGCGATCAGGAGCTGGCGGGCCTGCACGCCGGGGCCGTACATGTCCAGGACGTGTCGCGGCTCGCGCGAGACGTCGAAGGCGTCGGTCGCCTCCATCTGCATCCGGTAGGCCAGCTCGAAGCTGGCGATGCGGGCGTCGAGCGCGTCGTCCTCGGCGCGGGGCGCCTGGTGGCGGCGGTTGATCGCGGCCAGCAGGTCGAGCTGCCGGCGCTGCTCGCGCGGGGAGACGACGCCGTTGCGGATGTTCTCGATCAGCTCCTCGGCCTTCTCCTTGCGGGTGTCGATGTACGTCCCCTGGTAGACGCCCGGGAGGAACGCGGACCGCCAGTTGGAGACGTCGGCGACGGGGAGGCCGGGGCACATGGAGACGTAGCCCGGCAGGTTCTCGTTCTCCGAGCCCAGCCCGTAGGTGAGCCAGGCGCCCATGCTGGGGCGAGAGAGCCGCTCGTCGCCGCAGTTCATCAGCCGCATCGACTGCTCGTGGTTCGGCGTGTTCGCCCGCATCGAGCGGATCACGCAGAGGTCGTCGGCGTGGGCGGCCGTGCGTTCGAAGATCTCGCTGACCTCCAGCCCGCATTCGCCGTATCGGCGGAACTTGAACGGCGAGGCCATCGCCGCGCCGGTCTTGCGCTCGGTGGAGAGGTTCCCCTGGGGGAGCGGCCGGCCGTCGAACCTCGTGAGCATCGGCTTGGGGTCGAAGGTGTCGACCTGGCTCGGCCCGCCGTTGAGGTAGATGTGGATGACTCGCTTCGCTTTCGGCGCGAACTGCGGGGGCCGCGGGGCCAGCGGGTTGAGCGCCGCGGCGGGCGAGTCGGCGGCCGCCGTCGTCCCGCCGAGGAGCCCCGACTCGCGCATCAGCGCCGCCAGGCCGAACATGCCGAAGCCGGTCCCGGCACGGCCGATGGCCTCGCGACGGGTGAGGGGGCGGCGGAGATCCGCGTTCATGGCTCGTCTCGCTGGGAGGGGGGCGGTGGTCAGTCGACGAACATCATCTCGTTCGAGATCAGGAGCACCTGCGCGAGCTGCGCCCTAGGGGCGAGCCCCGGCCCGCCCGGCTCCCGGGCCGCGGCCTCCAGGAAGCGCGCGCCCATCTCGACCTCGTCGGCCCCGGCGTCGCGGCCGAGGGCCGCGCGGTAGAGGGCCGCCACGGCCGCCGCGTCGTCGCCGCCGGCGACCTCGTCGCGCTCGGCCATCGCCCTCGCCTGCTCGACGACCATCGGCGCGTTCATGCCGAAGAGCGCCTGCTGCGGGACCGTCGTCAGCGGCCGACGCTCGGCCGAGGCGTCCGGGCTGGCGAAGTCGAACGCGCGGAAGACCGCGGGCAGGCCCTGGCGGTCGACCATCCCGTAGACGGTCCGACGGGAGACCTTCGGGTCGTTGGCCACGTCGACCGGCCGTCCGTGCATGGTCGGGTCCAGTCGGCCGGAGACGGCGAGCATCGTGTCGCGCATCGCCTCGAAGTCCAGCCGGCGGCGGTTGGCCTTCCAGAGCATGCGATTCTCGGGGTCGACCGCGCGGCAGTCGGGCCGGTCGGCGCTCGCCTGGCGATAGGCGCTGGAGAGCACGATCGTCCGGTGCAGCGCCTTGAGCGACCAGCCCCCCTCGACGAATCGCGCGGCGAGGTCGTCGAGCAGCTCGGGGTGGCTCGGCGGCGCGCCGCGCTCGCCGAAGTCGCTGGGGGTGGAGACCAGGGGCTCGCCGAAGTGGTGCATCCAGACCCGGTTGACGATCACGCGCGAGGTGAGCGGGTTTCTCGGGTCGGCGATCGCGTCGGCGAGGTCCAGCCGGCCGCCGCCCCGCGCGAACGGCGCGGGGTCGTCGCCGGCGAGGACGCGGAGGAACCGCCGGGGCACCGCGTCTCCCGGCTGCGAGGGGTTGCCGCGGACGAACACGCGGGGGGCGTAGGGCTCGTCGGAATCGACCAGCACCATCGCCCGGGGCGCGGGGTCGGCGGCCTTCACGGTCATCCGGTCCAGCTCCTGGACCTTGCCGCCGAAGGCGTCCTTCTCGCCGCGCGACATGAACGACCGCGTCTGGCCGCGAGGGAAATAGGACGGGCTCTCCGGGCCGGCGACGATCTCGATCACCTGGCGCCGGGCCGCGTCGGCCGGGTCGACCGGGGTCGCCCTGGATTCCTCGTAAACCCGCCGCAGGAGGTCGGCGTAAACCTTCGCGACGTCGGCCCGGGAGCGGATCGGCGCGGCGAGCAGGGCCGACTCGACGAGCGGGTTGAGCTGCTCCGCCTCGACGCCGATCCGGCCCGACCAGCCCGCCAGGATCTCGGGCTCCCGCCCGGCGATCGCCGCGTCGTCGAGCTTCATCAGCTCGGCCCAGGGGCCGAAGACCGGGTCGGACGGGATGGCGCGCCGCCTGAGGAACCGCCGCCAGCTCGCGACGATCGGCGGGCGCAGGTCCTCGGGCGCCAGCGACATGAAGAAGACGGCGGTCTCCAGCGGGTCGGCGGGGGTGGTCCCGGCGCGTTCCAGGTAGTCGCCGGCCCGCCTGCGAGCCTCCTCGGACAGGAGGGCGTACTGTTCGGCCTCGAACGCGCGGATCGCGGCCCGCTTCTCGGCCGCGGCGTCCTCGAACGCCTTGCGCTCGGGGGTCCTCGCCGGGTCGTCCATCGCCGGGAGTTCCAGGGGGGCCTCGGCCCCGGCGAAGACGCCGTAGAGGGAGTAGTAGTCGGCGGTGGGGATGGGGTCGTACTTGTGGTCGTGGCAGCGGGCGCAGGCGACCGTCAGGCCGAGCAGGCCGCGGGTGACGACGTCGATCTTGTCGTCGATCTGGTCGTGGACGTTGTTGTCGAACGCGCGGCCGAGCGTCAGGAAGCCCATCGCGGCCAGCCGCCAGGGCTCGTCCTTCGGGGCGACCACGTCGGCCGCCAACTGCTCGCGGATCATGCGGTCGAACGGGGTGTCCTCGTTGAACGCGCGGACGACGTAGTCGCGATACGTGTAGGCGTAGGGCCGGACGCGGTCGTCGCCATAGAGGAGCACGCCGTCCTTCGTGTCGGCGTAGCGGGCCACGTCCAGCCAGTGCCGCCCCCAGCGCTCGCCGTGGCGGGGGCTGGCCAGGAGGCGCTCGACGACCTTCGCATAGGCGTCGTCCGACGGGTCGGCCTCGAACGCGGCGGCCTCCTCGGCCGTCGGCGGCAGGCCGATCAGGTCGTAATAGAGCCGGCGCAGGAGCGCGCGGGGCTCGGCCGGGGGCGAGGGAGCGAGGCCGGCGGCCTCCAGCTTCGCCAGGACGAACGGGTCGATCGGCGACCTGGACCACGAGCGATCCGCCACCTCCGGCGGGTCCTGGCGCGTCACGGGCTGATACGCCCAGTGCCGGCGGGCCTCGTCGAAGTCATAGCCTCGCGCCTGGGGCGCGGGGGCGGCGTCGGTCTTCGGGAACGGCGCGCCGCCGGCCACCCACCGGCGAAGGGCCTGGATCTCCCCCTCCGGCAGCTTCCGCTTCGGCGGCATCCTGACCAGGTCGTCCTCGTAGCCGACGGCCTGGATGAGCAGCGACTCGTCGGGGTTGCCGGGCTCCACGGCCGGCCCCAGGTCGCCCCCCTTCAGCAAGCCTTCGAGCGAGTCGACCGCGAGGCTCCCCTTCAGGCTCTCGGCCTTCGCGGAGTGGCAGCCGTAGCAGCGCTCGACGAGGATCGGCCGCACCTTGGCCTCGAAGAACGCCTCGCGATCCGCCGCGTCCTCGCCAAGGGCCGACACGCCCCAGCACGCCGCGGCCAGCGCCAGCGCACTCCGCGCGATCCGACCGACATGCCGCGTCGCCATCGGCCACCTCCCCCTTGCTAGATTCTCCAACAACTTTCCGACAATCCGCGCGGGCGGTCAAGCTCCTCTCGGTCTGTCCCCGCGGCGACATCCTCGCGGATCGCGGAATTGGAGTCATGCTTGGGGGGGGGCGAGCTGTTGTTTTTGATGTCTCAAAATTACCAGTTGGCATGGGGCTATTCCCGAGTTAGAATCTGCCGCGTTCAACGTCGTGAATTACGAGAAACGGTATCTTGATCCTCGGGAACTCCGATGAATAAGTGTCGAAGACCCGGCTTCACCCTCATCGAACTGCTGGTGGTGATCGCCGTGATCGCGGTGTTGATCGCGCTCCTGTTGCCGGCGGTGCAGTCGGCGCGGGGGGCGGCGAGGCGGGCGCATTGCGTGAACAACCTGAAGCAGATGGGGCTGGCGCTGGCGAATTACGAGTCGGCGATCGGGGCGTTCCCGCCGGCCTACGTCGGGGACCCGAGGGCCTCCGGGACGGCGTTCGGGGTGACGTATCCCGACGGCAACACCAACACGACGCCGGGGTTCGCGTGGGGGATGCTGGCGCTGCCGTACCTGGAGCAGGCCCCGCTCCACGCCAGCTTCAACACGAACCTGCCGTGCTGGGCGCCCGACAACTCGACGGGCGCGCGGACGCAACTGTCGGTCTTCCTGTGCCCCTCGGCGACGGGCGGCTCGGACCCGTTCGCGCTGCATCGGTACGACAACGGCGATTCCAACATGCCGAACGACGCCGGCGAGTTCTCGCCGCGGATCGTCTTCTCGCGGAGCCATTACGTCACGAACGCGGGGGTCAACCAGCCCTGGAGCCGCTCGGCGGCGTACTCGCGCGACTTCGACGTCGCCGAGCCGATCCCGGGCGTGCCGATGCCGCACGTCATCGACGGGCCGTTCTATCGGAACTCGCGGATCCGGCCGGCGTCGGTGACGGACGGGCTCTCGAACACGGTGTTCCTCGGCGAGAAGTCGTCGATCCTCTGCGACTCGACGTGGGTCGGCGTGGTCCCGTTCGCCAGCACGCCCCCGCGCCCGCGTTGGCCGTCCGACCCGAACAGCGGCGGCAACCTCGTGGCGGCGCACAGCGGGCCGGACGTCCGCGACCATCCCCAGGTCGTCATCCACGCCCCGAACCACCCGTTCGGCCACACCGACGAGATGTACTCCGAGCACGGCGACGGCTGCAACGTCCTGATGGGCGACGGCTCCGTGCGCTGGATCCGCGAGACCATCAACCCCTACGCCTGGGTCGCGATCTCCACCCGGAACGGCGGCGAGGTCGTCTCCGGCGATTATTGATCGATCGATGAAAGGGATGTCGACCGTGAAGATGCGATTCCACGCGACGGCGGCGGCCGTGCTCTCGGCCGCGCTCGCCTGCGGCTGCGGCGAGCCCCAGATGGGGGCCGACCCAGAGACCTTCAAGGCGGTCGACGCCTTCTACACGGCCGTCTCGCTCCGCGAGCCCGACCGCGTCGACTCCTGCCTGGCGACCCTGGCGTCGCTGCGCGGGGCCGGCAAGCTCCCCGCCGAGCCGTTCGACGCCCTGAGCGAGATCGCCTCGGAGGCCAAGTCGGGCGAGTGGGAGCCGGCGCAGTCGCGGCTGGCCCGGTTCATGCGCGGGCAGACGCGCGGGCGATAAGAGGCGGCTACACCGATGCCCCGCCCCGCCCGCCGCGATACGATGCGCCCGGACGGACGATCGACGGGGCTTCGGAGATCTTGCCATGCGACGCGCGGCGATCCTGATGGCGGCGTTGTGGACGGTCGGCGTTTCCGGGGCGGAGCCGAAGTTCTCAAAAGGGTTGCCCGATCGGCCCGACTATTTCCCGATCGCGGTGTGGCTCCAGAGCACGGACAACGCGGCGCGGTATCGCGACGTGGGGATCAACCTGTACGTCGGCCTTTGGCGGGGGCCGACCGAGGCGCAGCTCGACGCGCTGGACGCGGCGGGGATCCGCCTGATCTCCGGCCAGGGCCGGGGCTCCCTGAAGTTCATCGACCGCCCGACGATCGTCGGCTGGCTGCAGGACGACGAGCCGGACAACGCCCAATCGCTCGGCGAGGGGAAGGGCTACGGCCCGCCCGTGCCGCCCGAGGAGATCGTCAAGCGCTATCGCGCGATGAAGGAGGCCGACCCGGATCGCCCGGTCCTGCTGAACCTGGGCCAGGGGGTCGCATGGGACGGCTGGTACGGGCGCGGCACGCGCACGAACCACCCCGAGGACTACCCGGAATACGTCCAGGGCTGCGACATCGCCTCGTTCGACATCTATCCCGCCTGCCACGACCACCCCGACGTGGCCGGCAAGCTGTGGTACGTCCCCCACGGCGTCGATCGGCTGCGGAAATGGGCCGGCGACCGCCCGGTGTGGGCCTGCATCGAGACGACCGGCATCGACAACGCGACCCGCAAGGCGACCCCGGCCGAGATCCGCGCCGAGGTCTGGATGGCCTTGATCCGCGGGGCAAAGGGGATCATCTACTTCGCCCACCAGTTCAAGCCGACGTTCATCGAGGCCGGATTACTCGCCGACGCGGAGGTCGCCCGCGAGGTCGCGGCGACCAACGCCCGGATCCGCGAGCTGGCCCCGGTCCTCAACGCCCCCGACGCCCCCGACACCGTCCGCGTCGAGACCGACGACCCGGCCGCCGTCGCGACCCTGGTGAAGCAGGTCGACGGCGTCACCTACGTCTTCGCCGCGTCCCTCCGCGAAGGCCCCCGATCCCCCACCTTCCGCCTCGCCGCCCCCGCCGACGCGAAGGTCGAGGTCCTCGACGAATCACGAACGCTCGAAGCCCCCGCCGGCGCGTGGACCGACCGCTTCGACGGCTACCAGGTCCACCTGTATCGGGTCGGTCCGAAGCCGTGAGCGAACGGGGCACTCGCGAGGGGCCGCGGGAGCGCCCCCCGCGGCGCGCCCCCGACGGCCCTCGCGGCCTCGATCCGCTCGACGCCCGACGCCGCGTCAGGCGTCGAGGTGGTCGCGGAAGAACTCGACGACGGCCGCCTTGCGGGCGTTGGCGATGGAGTCGCTCAGGCGTCGGCGCTCGTCGTCGGGCATGGGGACGAAGGCGCGGGCGAGTTCGATGTTGCGCTCGATGTGCTCGGGCTTCGGCATCCCGAGGCTCGCCAGGCTCACCGGCAGCGACAGGGAATAGGCCAGCAGCTTCTCCACCGGCGCGTCGGCGAGGATCTGCTCTTGGGCGAAGACCTTCATCGCGATGATCCCCAGCCCCTTCTCGACCGCCACCGGGAGGGCCAGGTCCTCGAAGCCCTCGCGGCCCATCGGCGTCGCCTTCATGCCCCCCCGGGCGTCGGCCATGCGGGCCATGGCGGCGTTCAGGGCCATCTGGGTCGCGTCGAAGTCGTGCCGCTCCAGCGCCGTCTTGAGCGTCGCCGGCGCGGCGTGGCAACTGATCCCCACGGCGCGGACGATCTTCTCGTCGCGGGCCTTGTAGAGCGCCCGCAAGACCCCGTCGGGCGCCTCGATCCGCGCCAGGTCCTCCGGCCCGGACAGGGCGTGGATGTGGACGACGTCCAGGCGATCGGTCTTCAGCCGCTCCAGGCTGAGTTCGAGCTGACGCTTCGCCTCGTCCCCCGTCCGGCCGGCGAGCTTGGTCGCGACCGTGACCCGGTCGCGCCACTCGGGGAGGATGCGGCCGATGCGCTCCTCGCTCTTGCCGCCGCCGTAGTTGTGGGCGGTGTCGATGTACGTGATCCCCGACTCCAGCGCCCGCGTCAGCGCGGCGAGGGCCTCGTCCTCCTCCGTGTACATCAGGAACCGGCTCCCGGAGCCGAACCCCAGGATCGAGACCTCCATGCCGGTCTTGCCGAACGGCCGCGTCGGCAGCCTCCCCGCCTCCCCGGCCCCGGCCCCCGACCCCAACCCCGGCGCGACGGCGGCCCCGACGGCCGCGGCCTGGATGAACTGGCGACGCGAAAGGTCCATGCCGAAGCTCCTCGGGAAAAAGGGGACGCGCGGATCGGCGACCCGGCCATCCTAGCCGCCCCCATCGCGGTCCGCCAGCGCGTCATGGGCCGCCTACCCCGGCCGAAAATCGGGGCCGGGTGGTCCCGGCGATGGGCGCTCTATAGTAGAATGGCCGCCCGCACCGGCCGAGGCGCATGGGGCGTCGCCCCGATCTCGCCGAATGATCGCCGCTCGCAACTGGATCGCCACCCATGCCCACGATTCGCCACGCCCTCGTCGCGAGCCTCACCCGCCGGTATCCATTCATCTCGGGCTGCGGGACGATCGCGAATTCGTCGCTCGTCCGGAAGGCCTCGGGGGCGGCGGAGGGCCTCGTCTGGGCCCGCAACGACCGGGGTCAACAACTGCTCGTCCCCTTCGACGACTTCGTCGGGCGGGCGATCTACTTCGTCGGCGACCTCGACCGCAAGCTGAGCCGCCTCGTCGGGCGGATCGTGCGCGAGGGGGACACGGTCCTCGACATCGGGGCGAACCTCGGCGCCGTGGCGCTGCCGCTCTCCGCGCTCGTCGGCCCGACCGGGAGCGTCCACGCCTTCGAGCCCAACCCGGCCATGGCCGACCTGCTCGCCCAGAGCCTCGAACGCAACAAGGCGGCGAACGTCCGGCTCCATCGCGTCGCGCTGGGGGGCGAGCCCGGGACGCTGCCGCTGCACATCCCCGTGGCCAACGCCGGGATGGGGACATTGAAGCCCGGGGACGGACAGTTCGGCCGCCAGGTCGACGTCGAGGTCAAGCGGCTCGACGACGTGATCGAGGAGGCCGGGATCGGCCCGGTCCGCCTGGTGAAGATCGACGTGGAGGGCTTCGAGGCCGAGGTCTTCTCCGGAGCCCGCCGGTGGCTCGGTTCCACGCCCCCCGACGCGATCGTCTTCGAGTTCAACGACGCGCTCGAGGGGTTCTGGTCCACCCCGCTGATCGAGCTGCTCCGCGAATTCGAGTTCGACTTCTACTCGATCCCCAAGCGCCTGATGTCGGTGGGCCTCACGCCGCTGGCCGCCGGATCGTCGGCGATCCCGGCCGCCCACGACTTCCTCGCCATCCACCGCCGCGCCCGCTCGCCGGTCGTCCCCGAGCTTCGCGGCTGAACGCCTTCCCGTCACGTCGCTCCTCCGAAGGCTCCGGGGCGAGGCGCCCGACTCGCGAGGCGTCCTCGCGGACCCCACGGCTCCCCGCCGCGCCGCCCCCGCGGATCGGGATTTGCGGGTGAGCACGCGGGGGTCGCCCCGGACGCGGCCCCGTCCCGCGAGGCGTGCCAAAACCGAGGGGGGCGACATGGCCCGGACGGTCAGCGAGGCGTTCGTCGACACGCTCGTCGCGGCGGGGGTGCGGCGGGTCTACGGCGTGGTGGGGGACTCGCTCAACGGCATCACCGACGTGATCCGCAAGCGCGAGGGGATCGACTGGCTGCCCGTCCGCCACGAGGAGGTCGGCGCCTTCGCCGCCGGGGCCGAGGCCCAGATCACCGGCGAGCTGGCCGTCTGCGCCGGGAGCTGCGGCCCGGGCAACCTCCACCTCATCAACGGCCTGTACGACTGCCACCGCGGCCGCGTCCCCGTCCTGGCCATCGCCGCCCAGATCCCCAGCAGCGAGCTGGGCACCAACTACTTCCAGGAGACCAACCCCCAGCAACTCTTCAAGGATTGCAGCCATTACTGCGAGTTCATCTCGCGGGAGGAGCACGCCGTCCGAGTGCTGGGGATCGCCATGCGGACGGCCATCGCGAGGAAGGGGGTCGCCGTCGTCGTCATCCCCGGCGACGTCGCCCTGCGCAAGACGGCCGCCGCGCCGGCGTTCCTCGCGCTCGACTACGCCCCCTCCGCGGTCGTGCCGCCGGCCGAATCGATCGCCGCGGCCGCCGACCTGCTGAACCGGGCCGACCGCGTGGCCATCCTCGGCGGCGCGGGCTGCGCCGGCGCCCACCCCGAGTTGATCCAGGCCGCCGGACGCCTGAAGGCCCCCATCGTCCATGCCATGCGCGGGAAGGAGTTCATCGAGCCGGACAACCCGTTCGACGTCGGCATGACGGGCCTGCTGGGCTTCTCGTCCGGCTACCACGCGATGATGAGCTGCGACGCCCTCCTGATGCTGGGGACGGACTTCCCCTACCCGCAGTTCTTCCCCGCCGGCGCGAAGGTCGTGCAGGTGGACGTCCGAGGCGAGCAGATCGGGCGTCGGACGCGCGTGGACCTGGGGCTCGTCGGCGGCGTCAAGGAGACCCTGGCGGCCATCAATCCGCTCCTGGCGGACAAGGCCGATCGCCGCTTCCTGGACGATTGCCTGGAGCACTACGCGACCGCGCGCAAGGAGCTGGACGAGCTGGCCGTCGGCGTCCCCGGCCAGCGTCCGATCCACCCGCAGTATCTCGCCCGCGAGATCGACGCCCTGGCCGCCGACGACGCCGTCCTGACCTGCGACGTCGGCACGCCGACCATCTGGGCGGCGCGCTACCTCCGCATGAACGGCCGTCGTCGGCTCCTGGGGTCGTTCAACCACGGGTCGATGGCCAACGCGATGTCCCAGGCGATCGGCGCGCAGGCGGCGCGGCCCGGCCGTCAGGTCGTGAGCCTCAGCGGCGACGGCGGCCTGGCGATGCTGCTGGGCGACCTGCTGACGCTCCGACAGCTCGGGCTCCCGGTCAAGGTCGTCGTCTTCAACAACAGCTCGCTCGGCTTCGTCGAGCTCGAGATGAAGGCCGCCGGGCTGCTCCCCTACGGCACGGATCTGGTGAATCCCGACTTCGCCCGGCTCGCCGAGGCGGTCGGCATCCTGGGCGTCCGCGTGGACGATCCCGCCGACGTCCGCCCCGCCCTCCGGCACGCCTTCGACCACGAGGGGCCCGCGCTGGTGGACGTGGCGGTCAATCGCCAGGAACTCGCCATGCCCCCGTCCATCTCGGCCGCCCAGGCCCTCGGCTTCAGCCTCTATCTCCTCAAGGCCGTCATCGGCGGCAGGGGGGACGAGGTGGTCGACCTGGCCAGGTCGAACTTCCTGCCGCGGGGGAAATGATCGGAACGTCGATGAGTCAGCCAATGCAATCGCCCCCCCTCGTCGAGATCTGCTGCGGCGACCTACGCTCCGCGCTGGCGGCGGGCGAAGGGGGCGCCGACCGCGTGGAACTGTGCGACCGCCTGGAGGTCGGCGGGACGACGCCGGGGGCGGGGACGATCGCCGAGGCGTGCCGGGCCCTGGCGATCCCGGTCCACGTCCTGGTGCGAGTCCGCGCCGGCGACTTCACCCCCGACCGCGCCGAGTTCGCCGCGATGCGCGACGACGTGGACGTGGCGAAGCGGATGGGGGCCTCGGGCGTCGTGTTCGGGATCCTCCGCGCCGACGGCGCCGTCGACCGCGACGCCACCGCCGCGCTCGTCGAGCAGGCGCGGCCGATGAGCGTGACGTTCCACAAGGCGTTCGACCAGACGCCGGATCTCGACGAGGCGCTGGAGACGCTGATCGAGCTGGGCGTCGACCGTGTGTTGACCTCCGGCGGCCGGGCCTCGGCCGAGGAGGGGGCGGAAGCCCTGGCGCGCCTGGTCGCCAGGGCCGGCGACCGCGTCGGCGTGCTCGTCGCCGGCCGCCTGTCGTTGGCTAACATCGCGGCCATCGTCAAGCGAACCGCCGCGCGCGAGGTCCACCTCGGGTCGGCGGCCGTCGGGCCGATCGCCAGCCCGTGCGCGTTCCGTCCCCGCGACGGCTCCACGCTCGACTGGGCCGGCGTCCGCGCCGAGAAGGTCCGCGCGATCATGGAAGTCGCGCGGACGCTCGCCGATTAGTTGATGACCGGCTGGCCGGCGCGGAGGTACGAGAACAGGTCGCGCGTCTGGTCGTCGGTCAGGTCGTCGAGCAGGCCGTCGGGCATGATGGAGGTCCTGGCCGGTTCGAGGGCCTCGACGTCGTCGCGGTCGATCGCGCGCTCCTCGCCGTCGGCCGTGCGAAGGACGACGACGCGCGGGTCGGAGTCGACGCGGACGCCGGAGAGGACGCGGCCGTCCGCCGTGGCGACGGTCCACGCGGCGTAGCCCTCGCGGATCTCGGCCGAAGGATCGACCACGGCCAGGAGCATCGCGTCCAGGTCGTCGCGGCGGTACGGCGTGAGGTCCGGGCCGACGTTCCCCCCCTTCCCGAACAGCGCGTGGCAGCGCTCGCAACGCTGCTGGAACAGGGCCTGCCCGGCCCTGGGCGTGCCGCCGCCGGACCGCGCGATGTTGGCCAGCCGGGCGACGCGCGCGTCGCGATCCGCGGCGGTCGCCGCCGTCGCCGGGCCGAACAGGCGGTCGACCAGGCTGTCCACGTTCGCGTCCTTCAGGGCGCGGAGCCGCGTCGCGACATCGCGGGGCATTGAGCGCGGGTCGATCCGCCCCGCCGCCGCGGCCTCCAGCAGCGCGACCGCCCACGGCCGGCGGGTGGCCAGGAGGTCGAGCGCCGCGGAACGCACGTCGTCGGGCAGCGCGCCGTAGGTGGCCAGCACCGCGTCGGCGATGGCCGGGTCGTCGTACACCGCGAGCGCCCCCAGCGCGGCGGAGCGCAGCGGGTTGATCGGCGAGCCCAGCGCCAGGGCCTCGACCGCCGGGCGGCAGGCGTCGACGCGGACCTCGCCCAGCACGCGGAGGTATTGCATCTGCTTCTCGCGGTCGCCGTCCGGATCGGCCAGGACTCGGCTCGCCTCCGCGACCGCCTCCGGCTTGCCGCGCCGGAGCCCCAGCACGATCGACGCCCCCCCCTGCCTCTCCATCGCCTCGGCCAGCGCCGGGGGGAGGCCGGCCGTCGACCGGCCCATGTACGCGGCCTCAAGCCCGGTCATCAGCCGCTTGACGTCCTCGGGACCCGGCGCCGCCTCCAGCAGCCGGACGCAGCGCTCGAGGTCGGCCGGCATGCCCGAGACGGCGAAGCGACGCATCAGCCGTTCCTGGATCGTGGATATGCTTATGGCGTTGTCCCACGCGGCGGGCTCGCGGAACATCGCCTCCACGGCGTCCGGGTCGGTGGTTGCCTTCGCTTCGATCGCCCACCAGATCAGGAGCGGGATGCGGGGGTCGTCCGCGTCGGCGTCGCGCGTCATCAGCGCCCGCGCGATCGCCAGCGCCTGGGGCGCGGGGAGGCGACGCGCCGACGCGGCGAGCTGCGCGCGGACCTCGGCGGAAGGCTCGGCCCCCGCCGCCTCGACGAGCGCCCGGCCCACCGCGTCGGAGACGTGGCCGTCGTCGCAGGCCAGCCGCGCCGCCCACTCGCGGACGGGCGCGTCGGCGTGCCGGAGCGCCGCGAGCGTCGCCCCCTTGTCGAGCATGCCGACCGCGTGCAGCGCCCACAGCGCCTCCAGCGCCGGCCGCCCCGTCCGCGACGCCGTCAGCCGCCGAAGCTCGGGCGCGAGGCCCGCGTCCTTGCGGTCGGCCAGCACGCGCAGGGCCGTGCGCCGGACCCATCGATTCGGGTCGTCCAGCCGCTCGACCAGTTCGCGCGACGAGAGCCGGCCGAGGTCCGGGAGCGGGCCGGAGGGCTTCGCGTCGCGGGGGCGGATGCGATAGACGCGGCCGGTGTCCGCGTCGATCTTGCCCTCGTTGTGGCGGAGGTGGGCGGCCTGCGCGTCGTGCCAGTCGGCGACGTAAAGGTAGCCGTCGGGGCCGAGCGTGACGTCGACCGGCAGGAAGCTCCGGTCGTCGGTGGTCATGGCGAATCCCACGTCGCGGGTGCGGAACGTCGAGCCGTCCGGGATCAATTCGCTCATGACGACGTGATTGAGCAACGGCGCGACGCCGAACATTACGCCGTCGTAGCTTTCGGGGAACCGGCCCCCTTCATATATGGTCAGGTCGTGCGTGAAGCGGGGCGTCGGGGCGTGCTTCATCGCGGGGAAGTAGCCGAAGGCGAAGGGGTTGGAGAGGGCCCCGTGCTTGTCGAACGTCTTCTGGAGGTAGGCCCCCTGGAGGTAGTGGAACCCGCGCGTGTCGCCGCCGTTGTGGCCGGAGAAGAGGCGGCCCCGCGCGTCGATCTCCACGCCGAAGGCGTTGCCGCCCCCCTCGGAGAAGACCTCGTAGACGCGATGCTCGGGGTGGTACCGCCAGATGAGCTGGCCCAGCGAGCGCGTCGCGCGGTCGTCCGGCTCGCCGGGTCGCGAGACGCGGCCCGTCACCGTGCTCCCCTGCGCGGCGTATATCCAGCCGTCCGGGCCCCAGGTCAGGCTGTTGACCACGGAATGCGTGTCCTCCATTCCGAAGCCTTGCAGCAGCACCTCCGGGTCGCCGTCGGGGACGTCGTCGCGGTCGCGGTCGGGGTAGAACAGCAGGTAGGGGGGATTGAGGACGAACACGCCCCCGCGGCCGACGAGGGACGAGGTCGCGACGTTCAGCCCCTCCACGAACGTCTTGTGGCGGTCGTACACGCCGTCGCCGTCGACGTCCTCGTGGATGCTGATCCGATCCAGGCCCCGGACGTGGTTCGGCGGCGGCTGGGGGACCTTGTCGTAGACCACGCGCCAGGCACCGTCCCGGCTGAGGACCTTCAGGCCGGCGGGGTGGGGATACTCGCCGTACTCCGCGATCCACATCCGCCCGCGCTCATCGAAGTTGATGTTCACGGGCTGACGGATGACCGGGTCGGAGAGTACCAGGTCCACGGCCAGGTCGTCGGGCGTCTGGAAGGAGGTCGCCGGCGCGTTCGGCTCGCCGGGCGCGGGGCGGTCGAGCGCCCAGAATACGCCGTTGCGCAGCAGCCGGCGGAACGACGGGATGTCGAAGTCGTCGGGGTGCCCCAACGACGTGTAGAAGACCCGCGAGCGCCCCTTGAGGTTGACCCACGCGACGGGCTCCGCCGGCTGGCCCTCGATGGAGCCCATGAGCAGCGGGATGGTCGTCGGCGCCAGCGGGCTGGCCTTGTAGAGCGATCCCTTGCTCTTGAAGCCCAGGCTCACGCCGTCGAGGATCGGGTGGCCCTTCGCCTCGGGGGCCAGGTCGATCGTCGGTTCCAGGTCGTTGCCGTGATGGCCGGTGTAGTGGCCCCCGAGTACGTCCGGGTCGAACGTCGGCCATTCGGCGTGGCCCTCCGGGGCCTTCCCTCGCGTGTCGAAGGCGTGGCTCGCCGTGCGGACGCCGACGACCGGCTTGCCGGATTCGACGAAGCGCCGGATCACCCTCGTCTGCTCAACCGTCGGCGCGCGCCGACGCACGCTGACGACCAGCAGGTCGGCGTCGTCGAGCGCCTCGACCCCGGGGAAGTCGTTGGGCGTCTTCGGATCGGCGACGACGAGCGCGCAATCCACGCCGTGCGGTTCCAACTCCTCGCGGGCGAACGCGGGGAGCGTGCGCTCCGTCTCGTATTCGTCCTCGCCGATCAGGAACACGACGCGGGGGCGATCGTCGGCCGAGGCCGCGCCGGCGGCGATGGCGGCGACGAGGCAGGCCGCGGCGAGGAGGATGGGCCGCATGGGATGGCCTCCGGGGGGAAGGTCGGGGCGGGCGCCAGCGAGGAGCGACGCGGGCGATTCTCCACCCCGGCCGAGGCCGAGTCAACGACCTCCCCGCCCGCGTCAAGCAGGCCAGGCGTCGACCTCCGTCTCCGGCAGCCGCGCCTTGATCGCCTCGACGATCCGCTCCTGCTCGTCCATCGGGGCGCACGCGAGGTGCAGCTTCATGAGCGTCTCGCCGCCGCGACCCTTCAGGATCGGCCGCGGGAGGAAGGGCTCGCCGAAGGTGTCGTAGGACGTCTCGACCTCGCAGCGGTACACGTCGGACCACGGGACGAAACGCCGGACCAGCATCCGTTGCGACGGATAGCCGGTCACGCCCTCGGCGTCGACCCAGGCCAGGGGCTTGCCGTAGTCCAGGATGCTCACGATCCAGCAGACCAGGAAGAAGGCCGACATGCCGAAAGAGAGCCGCCGCAGCCAGGGGTCCCCCTCGAACAGGAACCATCCCCCCGCGAGGAGGAACAGGCTCCAGAACGGCGCGCCGATGAGGAGTAAGCGGAGCCGTTCGTTCGGCAACCTCGCCTCGACCCGCTCCATCGCCCCGACGTTCATGGCGGGCTCGGAAGGTGACCGGGCGTAAATCTCGACGGCCGTCCCGCGCAGCGTCAGGCCACGTCGACGGAGGATGTGCTCGGCCAGGTTGCGGGCGAGGGCCAGGTAAAGGAGGGTCATGCCCGCCAGGGAACCGCCGTTGATCCGGGCGCCGCACAGGCGGGCCACCTCGCGCGAGGCGATCGTCGTCCCGAGGGCGATCAGCCCCGACAGCAAGAATACCAGCCGCCGGTAATCCTTCTCCGAGATCGCCCTCGGCTCGTCCATCGGCCCTCCCGGTCGCGCCGCGGGGATAGAAAGGTGGAGAAATCAGGGAGATTTTCCACCCCCCCAAGCATCGCGTCAACGATCCGGCGGCCCGTGCGCGTCAGCCCCGACGGCCGCGGCGGACCAGGCCGGCGCCCAGCGCCAGGCCGGCGAAGACCAGGAGCGCGGAGGGCTCGGGGACGGCCGGCGGGACGGCGAACTGCCCTTCCGCCGCGTTGAGTTCGGCGGGGGAGAACAGGAACGTGCTCCATCCCCCCTCGTATCGCCCCCACGCGAGGATTTGCCCGAGATTGTTGATCGATCGCAAGGAAAGCGCCCCCAGCTCCTCGTGGCTTCCCAGTTGGCCGAGCAGCGAACTGAGTTCGGTCGGGACGCCGTCTCGGTAGATGACCGACTTCTGGCTCGCCCCGCCGAACGCCGCGGTTCCCACGATGTCCCCGTGGTTGTTGAACGCGGCGGGGAACGTCGACAGCGCCCCGGCGATGCCCGGCAGCATGATCGGCCCCGAGCCGTCATCGGGGATGAGGATCGGGTGGGTGGATGTCGAATCGTCTCGCGGCGGCTTGAAGCCCAGCACGTCCCCCTTGTCGTTGAAGCCGACGCCCTGGAACGTCCCCAGGTGGGTCCAGATTCCGGAGCGAAGGAGGTACGCCTCCGGGGTGGAGTCGTACCATCCGCCCCCGGCCTGGATGAGGACGTCGCCGGCCGCGTTAACTCCGATGAGCTGGCCATGGACCATCCCCGACGGGAGGTCCAGCTCGCGGACCTTCCCGTCCTCCACCATGAACGGTCGATCGTGCGGGGGCGTCGTGGTGTGGCCGTGGCTGTCGATCCACGCCGTGCCGTACATCCGGCCGGCGCCGTCGAACCCCCGCGCGCCGGCCGCATAGGGCCCTGGGATGTCCATGTACGCCGAACGCCCCGTGTCGGCCTCATAGACGACGCCGTGCCTCGTGAAGAGGTCGTCCCGCCCGCCGGGGATGCTCCCCAGGTCCGTCGGCCGGTCCATGACCCTGTATCCGCCCGGCCCGAGCGAATCGAACACGAAGTGCCGCGTGGTGGCGCCGCGCCTTTCCTCGCCGAAGACCTGGCCCCGGTCGTTGAGCTGGAGATATTCGTCGCCGAACAATCGTGCCACCGTGTAAGGGGACGCCGAGGCCCCCCCCGCCGCGATGAGCGAGCCCATCACGGCCGCCAGGATCCCCGCCGCCCCTCCGCCCGCGATGCGCGACATGTCGGTGCCTTCCGTGGTCGTCGTGCCGTCATGATAAGATGGAGCCCCCTCGCGTCGCGGGGGGCTCGCGGATTTCGTCAAGAACGTCAGGGCCGCGCGGACGCGTCAGCCCCGACGGCCGCGACGGACCAGGCCGGCGCCCAGCGCCAGGCCGGCGAAGACGAGGAGCGCGGAGGGCTCGGGGACGTTCGGGGTGTCGAAGACGCCCTCGGCCACGTCGAGGTCGCCGGGCGACAGCAGGAAGTTGACCTGCCGGTCGCCGTCGGTCCCGCTCGCGAGGATCTGACCCAGGCTGTTGATCGAGTGGATGAAGCGGACCTGCAACTCCCCGAAGACCCCCGCGCGTTCGATCAACGCGTTGAGGTCGGTCGCGACGCCGTCGCGGTAGATGAACGGCGTGCTCACGCCGCCGGTGAAGAACCCGTAGCCCATGACCTCGCCGCGATTATTGATCGCGAAGGGGAATGTCGTATGCGCCCCGGCGAGGTCGCCCAACGCGATCGGCTCCGAGCCGTCGGCCGGGATGAGGGTCGAGATGATCCCCCCCGCGGGGCCCTCCAGCCGGACGAAGCCTAGCACGTCGCCCCTGTCGTTGAGGCCCCTGCCCTGGAACGCCCCCAGGTGGGTCCACGCGCCGTCGCGCAAGAGGTACGCCTCCGGCGCGTCGTTCGCGTCGACGCCGGCCTGGATCAGCACGTCGCCGGCCGCGTTCACTCCGGCGAGCGTCGCGTGGCCCATCCCCGCGGGGAGGTCCAGCTCGCGGACCTTGCCGTCTTCCGCGACGAAAGGCCGGGAATAGTACGGCGAGGGCTCCGTGGGGGAGCCCGGGATAGGGATCACGGGCTCGCCATGCCGCGTCTCCCCGTACATCCGGCCGGCGCCGTCGACCGTCTTGACCCCGATGCGATATGGCTCGGGGAGATCCAGCAGGGCCGCGCGGCCCGTCTCGACGTCGTAGACGGCGTGAGGCCCCGGGCCGGGGGGCGTCACGAAGACGTCTCCCCGCCCCCCGGTGACTCCCCCGGGGGCGGTCGGCTCGTCCATGATCCTGTAGCGGCCCGGGCCGAGGGAGTCGAAGACGAAGGCCCGACTCGACGGCCCCTCGCCCGCCGTCCCGAAGACCTGGCCCCGGTCGTTGAGGCCGAAATACCTGTGGTCGCCGAGATACTCCGTGACCTTGTACGGGGCCGCCGAGGCCCCCCCCGCCGCGACGAGCGAGCCCATCACGGCCGTCAGGATCCCCGCCGCCCCTCCGCCCGCGATGCGCGCCATGGCCGTCCCCTCCCTGGTCGGTGTGCCGTCATGGTTCGATGGAACCGTCGGCATCGTGGGGAGGGGCTCGGTTTCCGTCAAGATCGATTCGAACGGGCGGGAGTCCCGGCGGTCAGCGGGGCATCCAGACGCGGACGAGGGAGAGGATCTTGTCGACGTCCAGGGGCTTGGCCATGTAGTCGTTGGCGCCGGCGTCCAGGCAGCGGGCCTGGTCGTCGCGCATCGCCTTGGCGGTCAGGGCGATGATGGGGAGCTTCTTCCACTCGGGACGCTTGCGGATCTCGCGGGTGGCGGTCAGGCCGTCCATCTCGGGCATCATCACGTCCATCAGGACGAGGTCGACCTTGCGGGACGGGTCGGCCTGGGCCTTCTCCAGCGCCTCGAGCGCCTCCAGGCCGTTGCGGGCGATCTCGACGAGCGCGCCGCGGGGCTCCAGGATGCTGGAGAGGGCGTAGACGTTGCGGACGTCGTCCTCGACGATCAGGATCCGGCGGCCCTCCAGGGCCGAGTCGCGGCCCAGCGCCTTCTCCAGCATCCTGCGCTGCTCCGCCGGCAGGTCGGAGACGACGCGGTGGAGGAACAGCGTCACCTCGTCGAGGAGCCGCTCGGGCGACTTGGCGCCCTTGATGATGATCGACCGGGAGTACCGCCTGAGCCGCTGCTCCTCCTCGGCGGACAGGTCGCGGCCGGTGTAGACGATGACCGGCGGGAACGAGTAGGCGTCCTCGCGGCTGAGCGTCTCCAGCAGCGAGTAGCCCGAGGCGTCCGGGAGGGACAGGTCCAGGATCATGCAGTCGAAGGTGGCCGCGCTCAGCCGCTCCAGGCATTCGGCGGCGCTGCGGACGCCGGTGGTCTCCACGTCCAGGGTCGCCAGGAGCTGGCGCAGGGCCTCCAGCTGCGCCGGGTCGTCCTCCACGACCAGGACGCGGCGGAGCCCCTGCTCCATGCGGTCCTCCAGGCGGCGGAGGACCTCCATGATCTCCTCGCGCTTGACGGGCTTGAGCATGTAGCCCACGGCCCCCAGCTCCAGCGCCGCGCGGACGTAGTCGCCGCCGGAGACGACGTGGACCGGGATGTGACGGGTGCGCGCGTCGTGCTTGATGCGGTCCAGGACCGAGAGCCCGGAGTGGTCCGGGAGCCCGACGTCCAGGAGCACGGCGCTGGGGAGGTACTGCACGGCTGTGGAGACGGCCTCCTCGGCCGTGGAGACGACCAGGCACTGGAAGCCCAGCTCGCGGACCATGTCGTAGAGCACGCGCGCGAAGTTGGCGTCGTCCTCCACCACGAGGATCACGCGCTTGCTCGTCAGCCGGTCGCGGTCGTCCTCGAACGGGATGGGGGGGGCCGCGGCGGGGGCCGGCGCCCGCCTGGGCTCGGGGACGGGCGGGGGGAGGTCCGGCACGTGGTCGGCGATCGTGTTGGCCGTGGGCGGGAAGACGTGGGGCGAGGTCGTCGGGATCGTCAGCGTGAACGTGCTGCCGCGGCCCGGCTCGCTCTCCAGCGCGATCCCGCCGCCGAGCAGCCCGGCCAGGTCGCGCGCGATGGACAGGCCCAGGCCGGTGCCGCCGAACTTCCGGTTCGTGGTCCCGTCCGCCTGGCGGAACGCCTCGAAGATGACGCCGTGCTGCTCGCGCGGGATGCCGATGCCGGTGTCCGAGGCGGCGAACGCCACCCGGCCGTCGCCGTCGCGGCGGATCTCCATCGCCACCTCGCCGCGCTCGGTGAACTTGATCGCGTTGGACAGCAGGTTGCGCAGGATCTGCTCCAGCCGCTGGCGGTCGGTCTCGACGACCTCCGGGCAGCCGGGCTGGACGCTCACCCGGAAGTTCAGCCCCTTCTGCGCCGCGATCGGGTCGAACGTCCGCCGCAGGTCGTCGGCCAGGCCGGCCGTCGGCACGGGCTCGGGCCGGACGTCCATGCGGCCGGCCTCGATCTTGGCCAGGTCCAGGATGTCGTTGATGAGCGTCAGCAGGTCGTCGCCCGCCGACTGGATCGTCCGGGCGAACTTGACCTGCTCGTCGGTGAGGTTCCCCGTCGGGTTGTCGGCCAGGAGCTTCGCCAGGATCAGCGACGAGTTCAGCGGCGTGCGCAGCTCGTGCGACATGTTGGCAAGGAAGTCGGACTTGTAGCGGCTCGCCTGCTCCAGCTCCGTGGCCTTGCGGGCCAGCTCGTCGCGCTGGGTCTCCAGGATCGCCGCCTGCTCGCCGAGCTGGGCGTTGGTCTGCTCCAGCTCCACCTGCTGCAGCTCCAGGCGCGACTGCGACTCCTTCAGGGCCCTCCCCTGCTCGTCCAGCTCCTCGTTGGAGACGCGCAGCTCCTCGGCCTGGGCCTGCATCTCCTCGGCCTGGCGCTGGGTCTCCTCCAGCAGGTCCTGCAGGTGGCGGCGGTACTCGGCCGCCTCGACGGCGGCGGCGACGGCCCCGGAGATCGCCCCCAGCAGGTCGACGGCGCGGTCGTCCAGCTCGTGGACGAACCCCAGCTCGACGACGCCGCGGACGCCGCCGTCGCCGAGCATCGGCGCCACGACCAGGCTGCGCGGCGACGACGACCCGAGGGCGGACCCCACCGAGAGGTAGCCGTCGGGGACATCGCGGACGACCACCACCTCGCCGGTTTCCGCCGCGCGGCCCAGGAGCCCCCGCCCCCGCTCGAAGCCCTCCGGGACCGCGTCGTCCGACGTGGCGCCGACGACCGCGACGCGCCGGAACCCGCCCCCCCCCGCCGCGAAGAACGCGCCCGCGTGCGCGTCCAGGTAGTCGGTCAGGAACCGCAGAAGGCTGCGGCCCAGTTCCTTCGGGCTCTGCTCGCCCAGGACGGCCGCGCTCAGGCCGATCCGCCCCGCCTGGAGCCACTCCTCGCGGGCCCGCGAGATCGCCGCCCGCCGCAGCAGCGACGCGACCGCCAGCGTCAGCGCCCCCCCCAGCAGGCCGGCCGCCAGGATGCCCACGACGGCCATGGCGTAGGCCGCCTCCATCTCCTCCACCCGCCGACGGCGGCGGTCCCGTTCCGTCTCCAACATCCGGTTCACCGTCTCGCGCATGGCGTTCATCGCCGACCTGCCCGAGTCGGTCCGGACGACCGCCAGGGCGGCGTCGAGGCCCCGCTCGCGTCGCAGCGTGATCGTCTCCTCCATCTCGCCCAGCTTGACCGCGACGTAGTTCCGGACGGCGGCCAGCTGCCGGCTCTGCTCCTCGTCCCCCGCGAACATCTCCTCCAGCTGCGCGATCCTCCCCTCGATCCGGGGCGCCGCCGTCTGGTACGGATCCAGGTAGCGGACGTCGCCGGTGAGGATGTAGCCGCGCTGGCCCGTCTCGGCGTCCCGCGAGAGCGCGAGCACGTCGGTCAGCGCGGTGAGGACCTCGTGCGTCCGCATGACCAGGCGCGCGTTGTGCTCGATCGTGCGCGTGTTGAGGTACGCCGTCACGCCGCTGATGATGAAGACGGCCAGCACGGCCGCCGCTCCCGCGTACAGGCCCAGCCCGGGCCCGCGCCCGGCGGCGCTCGGTCGTTTCTCGGTCATCGGTCATCCTGGAGGGATCGGTGCCGCCCGCGCCGACGCGCGGGCTCGTGGTCGCAGGACGACCAGCATACCGCGACGGCGCGGCGGGCGTCGACGCCGTGCCGCGTCGCGCCGTCCCCCGCGGCGACTTCGGGGGGAACCGCGCGCCGCTCTCCCAGCCTCATGCCGGGGAGGAGGGGATGAGATGGCACCCCTGCTCTGTTGAAAACCTTGAGACGGGCAACGACGCGCATCCTCCCTTCTCCCACGAGGGTGCTCCGTCGAAAACGTGACGGCACGGGCCACGACTATCATCCCTTCTCCCCTCGTGGGAGAAGGTGGCCGAAGGCCGGATGAGGGGGCGAACGGCGACACTTCCCCCGACGCACGAAGGATTTAAGTCGATGCTTTCTGATCGCGCCCCCCTCATCCGCCCCTCCGGGGCACCTTCTCCCACGAGGGGAGAAGGGGGATGAACTCCTCCTTCGCGGTGTTCTCGACAGAGCACCACGAGGGGAGAAGGGAGGATGCGCGTCTCCCGGCGGTGTTTTCTACATGACGTCGCACTCCCCGATCGGTGGAATTTTCCGGAAACATGGAATCACGCCGCCGGGCCCATCGATCCTACCGTCGGCCTGACCGTTCCTTGGCAATTCGGAAAGCAGTCGACGCGAACCTCGCGGGATGGGGCGAAGTCGCGCCTGGCGTGCGTGCAATCGATGGACGCGGTCCCGGCGCGACCGGGTGTTTGCGTGCGTGTGGGGCGCGGCCGGGGGCCGGGCGGGTGATCTCGCGAAACATCATCGACTTCGACGAACGAAGCCAACTCGATTCTCGCGCAAAGTCAGCACGATCAGGATGTTGCGTCCTCTTCGGCGTCGGTCCTTCGCGACGAACGAAGCCAACGACTCCGGCGGCGAGGGCCGGCGTCGGGAACGAGATTGGACAGGATGGCGCGGGATGTCGAAGGAAAGGGTGGGGGGGGCGTGGGTCGAACAATCCAGGCCCTTCCCCTTCCACGTCCGGGGCGTTTGGTGTAGCTTCCGGGCCTTGTCGCGGCCGTCGGGTTCCGACGCCGCCGGGGGTTGGGCGACCGCTCGCCGGGAGCCATCCCGACAGCGGTCCATCCCCATTTACGTCGTCTTGAGCGAGGTGCATGGATGCACGAGCCGAAGGGACGATATCTGTCGCCGACCGGGCCGCGCGGGTTCATCGGCGACCTGGTCCACTTCGCCCACAAGATCCCCTCGGCGCCGGTGAGCCGGACGTTCGACGTCTCGGCCCTCGCGGGGCCGAGGGCCCGGCACCCGCTGCGGCCGTCGTGGTCGTGCCTGTTCATGAAGGCGTACGCGCTGGTGGGCGCCGAGCACGCCCCGCTGCGGCGGGCGTACCTGGAATTCCCCTGGCCGCGGATCTACGAGCACCCTTACATGAACTGCGCGCTGGCGATCGAGCGCCAGTACATGGGGGAGGACGGCGTGTTCGTCGGCCTCTTCCGGGCGCCGGAGCATCAGTCGCTCGCGCAGCTCCAGGGCTCGTTGCGCGAGTACAAGGACCGCCCGCTGGAGGAGGTGGGCTTCTTCCGCCAGGCGCTGCGGTTCAGCCGCGTGCCGCGGCCGGTGCGGCGGTTCTTCTGGTGGAGCACGCTGAACATCGCGGGCTCCAAGCGGTGCAAGCGGTTCGGCACCTTCGGCCTCTCCACCTACGGGTCGCTGGGGGCGGAGCAGATCCACCCGATCTCGCCCCTGACCACGACCCTGACCTACGGCCCGATCGACCCCGAGGCGGGGCGGGTGGTGGTGAAGCTGATCTACGACCATCGCGTGCTGGACGGGGCGTTCGTCGCCCGCCGGCTCCGCGACATCGAGGACGCCCTCCACGGGCCGATCCTCCGCGAGCTGCTCGACGGCCCTTCGACCGTCGAGCCCGCCCGCACGCCGCACATGGCGGCCTCCCCCTCGCTCGTCCCCCGGGCCGACTGATCGGCCGGGGGGACGGCCGGGCGCCGGATCGGCTCAGATGAGCGGATCGTCCTTGTCGGTGGTGATCCGCACGTCCAGCCGGCTCATCAGCCGCTTCAGGGCCTCCTCCTTGGAGCTGATGAACAGCACGTTCTCCAGGATGATCGCCCGCTCCATGTTGGGGACCTGCAGCACCAGCCGCCCGGCGCCCAGCAGGAGGTACTCCAGGACGTCCGGGATCTCCTTGTCGAACTTCAGGTTCAGGGTCGGGTACCGCTCCAGGTCGCTGAGCGGGCCGTGGTGGTGCAGGATCTCGTTGGGCATGATCTCCCAGTAGTCCAGCCACCGCGTCACGTAGACGATGGCCAGGACGATCATGACCATCGTGAAGTACATCAGGTAGAACCCGGCGTTGGCGAAGACGTAGATCGACCCCAGCATGGCGTTGATCGGCCGCAGCAGGTCGAGGTCGAAGTACGACCCCAGCCAGAGCACGAAGAACGTCGTGAACAGGATCGCCAGGATCAGCCCGATCAGCTCGAATCGCGGGAAGTCCAGGCCCATCACCACGAGGTTGAACCCCAGGACCACCAGGAACAGCACCCCCAGCAGGTTCTGGGGCGTGTTGAACCGCTCGCGGCGGGTGATCGGCGCGCCGGGGGCCTTCGTCGAGCCGTCGGCCGTCGGGACGTCCGCCTTGGGGGAGTCGACCCTCACGACCTCGGCGTTCTCCCCGGCGGCGGTGACGACCTCGGGCCCGCGGCTGGGGTCGTACTCCTTGTCCGGCAGGGCCCACATCCCGATCGCGCAGATCAGCGAGACGACGGCCGACGGGAAGATGTAGATGACCTTCGGCCACATGAAAATCTTGATCCCCTTGTCGCGGCCCCGGACCCTCGGGGCCGTCGAGGGGTCGGGAATCTTCTGATCCGTGGACATGCGTCGTAATCTCCATGCGGCATGGTCGGGGCGCCGGCGCGGGCCGCCGGACGTCGGCGGGGCGGCCATCGGGGCGAATTAGCGAAAATCGTACCGCTCGCGGCGAGGGGGGTAAAGTCTCCCCCCCGTCGGGCGGGCCCCGTCGCTGTTCGTCGCCACGGCCCGATTCTTGGAACCGGCCGCTTTCGACCCTGTAGCATTCACGCAACGTTGCGGGCTGGGCCATTGAGGGGGGCCGATCCGCGGGCTAGCCTTGGGATGAGGATGGACGTCGCGTCCCCCCTCCCCCGCCCGCTGGAATGCCGCAAGGGTCGCCCCATGACGAATCTGCATCGGAAGTCGGCCGCCACGACCGCCGCCGCGGCGATGATCGCGATCGCCCTCTCCGCCCTGGTCCCCCCGTCCGGCGCCCAGGAGGCTGCGCCCTCGAAGTCGAAGGCGAAGGCGAAGACCCAGACCCAGAAGAAGGCCGGCGCCGCGACGGCCCCGAAGGCCGTGCGCCGGGTCCCCATGTACTTCGGCGGCCTCGGCCTCAGCGCCGAGCAGCGGGAGTCCATCTACGCCATCGAGGCCGAGTACCAGTCCCAGATCCGGGACCTGGAAAGCCAGGCCGACGACCTCCGCGAGCGCCTGATGTCCGAGTGCGAGGACATCCTGACCGCCCCCCAGAAGAAGGCCCTCGTCGAGGCCCGCAAGTCGGCCGCCGACCGCCGCAAGTCCACCGCCGCCCGCCGCAAGGCCGAGCCCGAGCCCGAGCCCGAAGCCGCGACCGAGCCCGAGCCCGAGCCCGAAGCCGATCCGGAAGCCGAGGCCGCCGACGAGGAAGAGCCCGCGCCCAAGGCAAAAGGAGGAGCCCCGGCGCGCAAGCCGGTGACGATCGAATAACCCCCCCCGCCCTCTGGGGGCTCCCGCCCCGAGCCCCCCGGGGCCATCCGTGTCGGCGTCGGATCGGCGGCTCGCCACGATGCGTCGGCGGTGACGCCGTTGACGCCGGTATTACAGCATCAGCCGAGGGCTTGGCAAGGCCTCCCAGGGGGTCGAGAATGGATGAGCGACGCTCGCTGGTGGAGATCGACCTGGCAGGTGTCAGGACGTCCGAGGAGTTGCAATCGCTCCTGTCCCGGTCGCTCGATTTCCCGGACTGGTATGGAGGTAATTGGAACGCCTTCTGGGACGCCATTACCGGGCTCGTTGACATGCCACGGTGCCTCCGGCTGGCCGGATGGGTCGAGTTCTCAGCCCGACTGCCGGAGGACGCCCGGCTTTTGCGGAAGTGCCTTGATGATGCGGAGGCGGATCTACCCGCATTAGCCGCGCAGGTGGAGTATGCCTGGCTCCCCGCGCGAGGTCGCCGGCACTCCCGTGTCCGTCGTCCGCCCCGGAAGGTCTCCACGACGCCCATGCTACTCACGGCCGTAGAGGTCGGCGGCGTACGCGCGACGACCAGCCAGTAAACCTGAGCAGCTAATGAGGGACGGACGTGGAGGTCGCCGTCTCAGTCCGCGGCCACGGGGATCGAAAACGGTCTGCACTGGGTGCTCGATGTGGTGTTTCGCGAGGACTGCGGCCGCATCCGGGCGAAGCACGCCGTGCCAATCCTGGGGAAAGCCCACCGACCGCGATGGCCATCCATCAAGAAGGCCGAGGCGGAGTTGCGCCGGCAGGCGGAGGAAGTTGGCGGGACGGCGACGGTGACGGCCCTCGTGATCGACGCGTCGCTGCCGTGATTAAGCCGTGTTCCCATGCGAATGGCCGCATGTTCAAGGCTGCTTCAGAAGCAGCTCTTCCCGCGCACGTCGCAGATGTCGTAGGAGTGGGCGCCGTCGACGTAGATCTCGCCCAGGGGGAGGGTGGCGGCGCTGCGGAGGGCGAAGCGGCCGTGGCGGTCGTTGATCGTCCGCTTCAGGCCGGCGACGGCCTTCACGCGCTCGGAGGCGCCCTGGAAGAGGGTCAGTTGCCGCTCGCCCTTGGGGCGCAGGTCGTCGGCGAAGAGGTGCATGCGGCCCGCGGAGGCGCCCTGGACGTACGCCTGGCGCAGGCAGGGGCGGAGGGCCTCCAGGAGGACGTCGAACTGGTCGGCCGGCTCGGGGAGGTTGGCGCGGCCCTCGCCGGAGCGGCCGTCCTTGTAGCCGACCCACACCGCGACGTGGCCCGTCAGCGCGCCGTGGTACGTCAGCTCCTCGATCAGCCGCTCCAGGTTGCGGACCAGCCAGGCCCAGAGGACGCTCGGGTCGTCGGTCGCCTCGCCGAAGCTCCCGCCGCGCGAGAGCATCTTGTGGGGGATCCGCTGGGGGTGGATCGGCAGGACCGCGTCGCCGTTCAGCTCCCACCAGAGCGCCTCGCCGGAGGCGGTCAGCAGGCGGCGGGCGACCCGGCGGTCCATCCGGGCGAAGTCCAGGCAGGTCGCGACCCCCCAGGGGGAGAGCCTCGCGGCGCGCCTGCCGGCGATGCCCGAGACCTCCGTCACCGGCGTCGCGGCCAGGAGCGCCTCCTCCGCCTCGCGGCCGAGGACCGCGCGGGCGCCGAACGGCTTGGCGGTGTCGGAGACGAGCTTGGCGAGCGTCTTGGTCCGGGCGATCCCCACCGTCGCCGGGACGCCAACCCGCTCCCGGATCCGGTCGCGGATCATCTCGGCGAAGCCCTGCTCGTCCTGCCCCCGGGCGAGGTCCGGCGTGAAGAAGAACTCGTCGATCGAGTAGTACTCGACCCGCGGCGAGTACTCCCGCACCACGTCGAGCATCAGCCGCGAGAGGACCTCGTACCAGCGGAAGTCGCGCTTCATGTAGGCGCCGTCGGGGCACTTCTTCACCGCGTCCCAGATCGGCTCGCCGGTCTTCACGCCGGCCGCCTTCATCTCGTAGGACTTGGCGATCACGCACGCCCCGTGGTTGCCGATGACCGCCAGCGGCACCCCCCGGAGGTGGTCGTACCGCACCCGCTCCGCCGAGACGTAGAAACAATCCGCGTCGACGTGCCCGACTGTGTTTGCGTTCCCCATGAACCCTCGTATACTTGGGCGCGAGGGTTTCGACAAGGGGAGGCCGGACGGGTTCGACCGTGTGTCTCGGAATCGCGCTGGCAGGGAGCGAGCTGCCCACGGAATGGATCGGGCGTCACGGGCTCGGGCCCCGTCTCCACCTGAGGAACGGCATGCCCGAGTACCGCTTCCTGTATCGGGAGCCGCGCCCCCGGCTGCCCGTGGTGCGCGACGGCGCGCTGCGGCTGGCGCGCTGGGGCAACGCGACCCGCCGCAGCCTGGTCCTCCCCACGACGGGCTGGACCTGGCGCGAGAGCGTCGAGGGGGGCCTGTGGGCCCGCTCCGGCGGCGTGTTCGTCGACATCCCCGCCAGCTACGGCCTGGAGCGCCGGGGCGTCTGGTACACGATCGAGACGGGCATCCGCGGCCTTCTGGTCCCCGACGAATACGGCCGCGCCGTCTGCTACATGATCTGCGAGCCCGCCAGCCACTACTACCGCGTCATGACCGGCTCCGACCGCATGCCCATGTTCATCGGCCAGCGCATCTGATCGGGGGGGCGGAATGGATTTCAGCCGATGAGCCGTCGAGGGCCCTCAGCACGCTCGCGATCAGTGGAAGTCCAACGTTCGAAAACCGGCGTTAGGACATGGTCGTCGATCCAGCGAATGACAGGCACGCAGACCGCGTCGCCGAAGCCGTACAGGTTCTGGATACTGTTCGACACAAGCGGGAACGTCGGGGCACCTTGAAGGCGGGCGTATTCTCGGGGGGACATCCAGCGCATTTTGAATGCGCCGCCCTCCACCACCGCGACGATCTGCCGAGCGCTGCCCCCCTTGGGCGTTCGCAGGCATCCGGCGATCCCATCGAACCGCACCTCCGCCATCGTGCGGTCGCCGCGCTTGCGACGGTAGATCGTGCCGACAAACGTCTCGCCCCTCGCCAGCATCGACTCGATCAGATAGCGGTGGCGGTCGTGCATCATGTCGCGATGCTTCTGGACGGCGTCGGGGCCCCACCAATCCTGGTGGTCGTCGCGATCGATGAATTCCGCCACGGTCGGCGGCTTCTCCTGGGGCAAGGGAACGTCAAACGCCGCCCATCCCGTCTGCAACTCGATCGCCCTCATGAGGCTCACCAGCTTGCGAGGGCGGACGGATTTGGGAGCGGCCTCGACGACCCGCGACCATTCGTCGGCGGGCCAATCCGCCTTTGACTTCCGGACAGCCAAGGGCGTTACGACACTCTCGTGAAGCCCGACGACGAACACGCGGGGGCGGCTCTGAGGCAGGAAATGGCAGGCGTCCACGACGAAAGCGTCGAGCCAGTAGCCGAGCGCCGCCAGTTCGCGCGCCGCCGATTCGAAGTCGCGCCCGCCCTTCGAAGTGATGAATCCGGTTACATTCTCCAGCATTATCATGCGAGGGCGTTCGGACCCCATCGCCTCGATCGCCCTCGTAAAGCCGAAGAAAGTGGAGGAATGCTCGCCGTCGAAGCCCTTGCAGTGCCCCGCTAGGCCGTGTTGACGGATTGGGCGAGCTTCCGGACGTGGATGAAGCCGAAGACGATCCGGGCGACGCCGAGGTAGACGTCCCTGAGCTTCTCATACCTGGTGGCGAAGCGGCGGAACTGCTTGGCCTTGGCGAACGCCCG